>DASPNN010000358.1:0-2946 GCA_035626495.1 Chryseosolibacter sp. | reverse complement strand
CGGTGGACACGTCTTTCAGCTCGTGATCACCACAACCCGTGGGCTTACCGAACGGGCGTTCATCACCGAGACACAGGGCAAATGGACCGGCGGCAACTACCAGTTTGGATTCAACGTCACCCGGACTTTTCAGCTGAAGCACAAGAAGTAGTCAAGGTCGCTCGACAGGCTGGAAACGTTTACGGTTATTATCGCAGGCCGGAATTGTCATTATTCACGATTCTTTCGCATTTTGCCCTGAAACGATGTTTGACATCGCGCAAATCAACGATGTCGACGAGTCTGTTTCTATCAAGTAAATAACAGGAATTGTTACTCGGTGCCATCCTCGCTTACCTGGTCATTACCATCCTGATCGGCTTTTGGACTTCGCGCCGGGTTCAGACTTCTGACGACTTCTTGCTCGCCGGTCGCAGCCTGCCGCTCATGCTTGGCTCAACTGCCTTGTTCGCGACCTGGTTCGGCTCGGAAACTGTCTTCGGCGCGTCGGCAGAATTTCTGGAGCATGGCCTGTACGGAGTGATCGAAGATCCTTTCGGTGCGGCCCTGTGCCTGGTTCTCTTTGGTCTTTTCTTCGCCCGAAAGCTGTATAACCTGCGCCTGCTTACATTGGGAGATTTTTTTAAGGTGCGTTTTGGCGCACGGACCGAGCTCGTGGCCAGCCTTTTTCTCGCTCCTCCTTACCTCGGATACATCGCCGCTCAGCTTGTTGCCATGGGCTTGATACTGAACGTCGTTACGGGCATGGCTGTATGGCATGGCATCATTGCCAGTGCCGCGGTTGTAACGCTCTATACCTACGTCGGGGGGATGTGGGCGATTACGATCACCGACTTCATTCAAACCATCATCATTATAAGTGGTCTGCTTGTTCTCGCGGTGATCCTTGCCGAGAGGGCAGGGGGCTTTCAGCATATTATTTCGACGGTACCGCCCGAGGACTTCAGGTTCCTGCCCCGGCCTGGGTTTAAAGAAATTGTTACCTATGTTGCCGCCTGGTGCGTGCTGGGTCTTGGATCGTTACCGTCGCAGGATGTGTTCCAGCGGTCAATGTCCTCGGCATCGGCACGCACGGCTGAATGGTCTTGTTTCGTGGGCGCATTCATGTACCTGACAGTGGCGATGCTACCGCTGTTTATCAGCCTGTGCACGAAACTACTTTACCCGCACGAGGCCGCGGGGGACACGCAGCTCGCGTTGCCCAACATGGTGCTGAGGCATACGCCCGTCGCGGTTCAGGTGCTGTTTCTCGGCTCTTTACTGTCTGCAGTGATGAGCACGACAAGCTCGGCGATACTCGCCCCCGCGTCGATCTTTTCCGAAAATCTCATCAAGCCGTTGATGAAACATCGTTTGTCTGACCGCCATTTCCTCGTGCTGACGCGGATGTCGGTCCTGTTTTTCAGCGTATCTGCAACTGTAATGGCGTGCCTCCGTTCCAACATCTACGAGCTCGTAGGTGAATCATCCATTTTAAGCCTGGTCTCCCTTTTTGCGCCGCTGACATTCGGTTTGTATTGGAAACGTTCGAGTGCTGCGGGTGCGTTGTTGTCTATGGTGTTTGGTATGGCTGCGTGGATTATATTTGAAGTTTATGACACCGGCTGGCCCAGCCTGGTGCCTGCCACAATCGTTAGCATAATGCTGATGGTGGGCGGGAGCCTGATCTGGCCGCAGAAGCGATTGCAAGATGATAACCATTGAATTGAAAAGACTGAATGACGCTTTCCATTTTGAGGCGGTCAACGAACAGGGAAGTAAAGTGCACCTTGACGCGTCCCCGGACATTGGCGGGACTAACCAGGGCATGAGACCCATGCAGCTGTTGCTGGCTGCCATGGGGGGCTGCAGTGCCATCGACCTAATCAGTATCCTGAAAAAACAAAAGCAGGACCTGAAGGACATCAAGATCACCGTGCAGGGCGAACGCGAAAAAGATGCCGTTCCATCGCTCTACACGAAGGTCCATGCGCATTTCACGCTTTTTGGAAAACTGGATAAGGAAAAGGTTGACCGCGCGGTATCGCTCGCTGTTGAAAAATATTGTTCGGTCGCCAAGACCCTCGAGGCCAAAGCTACCATCACGCATAGTGTCGAAATCATACCTGCATAAAGCAATGAGCGAAAGAAAAGAATTTGAAACCGAGGCGATCCGCCACCAGCACGAGCGAACACCATTCCGCGAGCATTCCGTTCCGTTGTACCTGACCTCGAGTTTTGTATTTGAAAGTGCTGAGCAGGCTCGGGCCATGTTTGCGGACGAAATTCCTGGAAATATATACAGCAGGTATTCCAATCCGAACACGAACGAGTTCGTTGAAAAACTCTGTGCGATGGAAGGTACCGAAGACGGGATTGCGACCTCCTCGGGGATGGCGGCAATGTATTGCAGCATGGCTGCGCTGCTGAAAGCGGGAGATCACGTGCTTGCGTGCCGTTCGGTTTTCGGATCGACACACCAGATACTGAACACGATCTTTCCGCGATTTGGCATCACCCACACCTATGTCGACATCAATCAACCCGAAACATGGGAAGCTAACATCCGGTCCAACACGCGAATGATCTTTGTGGAAACACCGTCGAACCCGGCGCTGGACCTGATCGACCTTGAATGGGCCGGTAATCTCGCGCGCAGGCACAACCTGATCCTCAATGTGGATAACTGCTTTGCGACTCCCTATTTGCAAAATCCGGCCAGGTGGGGCGCGCACATCGTTACACACTCGGCAACCAAATTTATGGACGGGCAGGGAAGGGTCATTGCCGGGGCGATTCTTGGCACGCGTGATCTGATCAAAGAGATTCGGTTTTTTGCGCGGCATACAGGCCCTACGTTGTCCGCCTTCAATGCATGGCTGCTTTCGAAAAGCCTTGAAACGCTGGCTGTGCGTATGGATCGTCACTGCCAGAATGCGCTGGCGATCGCGGAGTACCTTGAAAAAT
>DASPNN010000357.1:0-3393 GCA_035626495.1 Chryseosolibacter sp. | reverse complement strand
CGTTCATCAGCAACTTTTCGACAAGCTGCTCCTCACGGGTTCCGCCTTTTTTTAATATCTTTTGAAGCGCCTCGACGTACTCATCTTTGCGCTGGCGGCCAAGTGGAATTCGCCGTCGGCGCAACTCTTCAATCACGCGTTCGAAATGACTCCATTCTTCTGCCACTACGGGCGTGAGGGCGTCGACAAGCTTTTCCTTTTCAGGGTATTGGACGATCAGCGAGATGCATGAGGTCGCTGCCTTTTGCTCGCAGTACGCATGGTCGATGAGGATGTCACCGATATTTTTCTCGGCGATGTTTACCCAGCGTGGATCCGTGGGCAGCTCAAGACCAAGTGTGAACTTATCCTTTGCCTCCATAGAACATCAATCGTAAAAAGACCAGTCAAACCCGAAATCAATAATATTCCGCTGGCCGGGGTAATAAGGGGTTGGAAAATATCCTGTCCCCCTGAAGAGTTGCACGAGGTTATTCCATTTAACAAATACCCTACCGCGCTTGATCTTGGCATTCATGAACAGGTCGACGACGGGAAAGGCATTTACTTCAAACTTATCCTGGTTGTAAAATTGCCGGATCGCCGGATCATACCCGGGCGCGAAATAGGCCGATCGCCAATGCACATCCACTCCGGCCTGCATGTCGAGGTTGCCGTCAAAATGGATATTCGCGTAAGCCAACTGGGTGTTGGTGAAAAATTCCGGGATCCGGATCGCATCGTCCGCGTTCTCCGCAAAAAAAGTATAAACAGCCTGGTGGCTGAAGGTGACGTGTCTGAACAAGGTCAGCGCGAAACGCAACTCAGGTGAAAAATAGATCTGATTCCCATTGGATTGCACCGGGAAGACCTGCTGGACGGTATCGGCGTCGGTCACCTGGTCGAAGAATATATAATTCCGGAGCCGGGTAAACGTCAGGCCGGGTGATAATTTTAAATTCTTAGAGCGATAGTGAATGTATCCGTTGATCTGGCTGCTCTCGACGTTGGCGAACTCGTTGTTCCATTCATGGTGCGCACCGGCATACGCCTGATCGAAAAACGACGGTTTATGAAGCACCTGACGCATCGAAGCCTCGAACCATCTGCTGACGAGTTTTCCCTCGATCCGGTAATTGCCTTCATCATTCACTTCAGCCCATCCATTGAGCAGGCCGAGCGAGTCCAGGTTCAGCTCCACCCGGCCACCAAGGTAGCTCTCGTTCCCAATGGCGGGCACCCGCAATGAATCCTGTGGCAAGTGCTTATATGTCATGCTGTAATGGCGTAACGCGTAATATCCGTTGTAAAACAATTTCAACAGGTTCCCTTTCACACCTGCCTCATTTCGGACGACCTTGAACTTCGCGGCATCACTCGTGTTGTCATTTTCTATGTTGACAAAGGAAAAAAAGTCGCTGTCTGTACTATAGACATCCAGAAACTTCGCGTTCTGCCGATAGCGGTCGAATGTGTGATACGCCTGAAGTCCCGAACCTGCGCGCACCTGGTGAAAAAAGTGGAAGTTCATCCTGAGATCGTTGCTTTCGGCTGCATTCAGCCATCCCAGGACATTGGGATCGAAGTAGTCGCCGAATGAGCTGTCGGGCGCCTCCAGGCGGACACCCCCGTATTCGAAAACCCGGTGGAACATGCGCCGAAAGTTTGCAAACGCCGAGTATACGCTGTCTTTTGTATGGAAAGAGGTGAACAGGTCGTAGTAATTGCTTCGTGTGACTCGGTCACCCTTGCCTCTTCGCTCGGGAACCTGCTTATCGATAAACAATCCCTGAAAGTTGAATCCGAAATTCCAGCGTGGTGTGATGTTCCGGCTGTAAACGGCATGGGTCATGGACCTTCCCCGTCCGCCGAGTACAACGTCCATTTTCGAATATGGCGACTTGGTATCAAAATGGCGGATCGCGCGGGAATCCCAGTAAAGATCGTAAACTTGCGAGCCTGAACGCACCCCGATCACTTCGGGAGCTTCATAGAAAATCGGTCGTATAGCCGTGCCGATATTTCCGAGATCCTGGTACCGGTTGTTGTAACGCTGCACGTAGTTGAAGCGGTGAAAGTTCCTGATCAGCGTGTCGATGGGAGAAATTGCGTTACGGTTAAAGAAAAAGTCCGTTTCGTAAAAAAAACGTGATGTGTTTGGCCCGTATACCTGACGTGTTGTATCGTCGATGATGGTCGAACCGCGGCGGCCCTTAGGACGCTGTGGTTCCTCCTGGGCAAGGCCCGCAATGCTGGCTATTGAAAGCAGCAGAATAAAAACATGTCTCAAAAATCGCACGGGCAAAAATAGATGTTGATCCTTTTCCTTTTCACTCGTCTGAGGTTTTTTTTAGCTGCCATTTCGGTGACGAAGGCTATTGAGGATCATTTCATCAAATTCCTTTCCATTTTTCAGAAATTCAGTCTGTATCGGCATGTAGAAAAACGGCGCCTCTTTGCAGAGTTGCCTGTATTCAGGCACATCGAGTTTAACCGCGTCCTTTTCTGTTGTGATTACCGAGGCCCCGGACTTGATAGCAACATTGCAAATCCGCCGGATCTCTTCGGTGTTGTAAATGTGGTGATCGGGGAAGTCAAAGTGTCTGATGAGGGTGTAGTGCTGCTGGACATAAGAGACAAGGTTTGCGGGGCTGGCGATACCCGTAACCAGCACAACTTTCTCGCCTGCCGGCGACATGTTGCCTTCGAAGCCGATCGGTGTTCCATACCGGATCGTGGCGAAAAACACCGGTCGGTCTGTGTAATCTCTGATTTGCTCCTCTACGCTCATCATTTGTTCATCCTGCAGTTCTGCCGGACATTTTGTGACAACAACCACATCGGCTCTGACGATCCCTTTCCGGGATTCGCGAAGCCGCCCCATGGGCAAAACAAAATCGTCAAAAAAAGGGCGGTTGTAATCGGTCAGAACCACCTGGAACATCGGTCGCACACGCCGGTGCTGAAAAGCGTCATCGAGCAACACCAGGTCGGTTTCGTCGCGGGCTTGTAAAAGTTGAGCAATGCCGAGGGCACGTTCTTCCGATACGCACACCGCGACCCGTGTGCCGAACTTTCGGAACAGTTGAAAAGGTTTGTCGCCGATCGTTGCAGGCGTATCGGCCTCGGAGGCGATCCGGAACCCGCGGGTCTTACGACGGTATCCCCGGCTCAACGTGGCCACGTGATGGGGTGGTGCCAACAGTCTGACCAGATATTCAATCATCGGAGTTTTGCCTGTGCCACCCACACTTATGTTTCCAACACTGATCACCGGGACATCGAAAGCGGTGCTCGGCTTGTAGCCTCGATTGTAGAGTATGTTCCGGATGTTTGTGATCTCATCTTATAGGATCGCAAATGGAAAGAGGACGAACGGGAACATCAGATAAGGTGAAGGAATATATGGATTTA
>DASPNN010000356.1:0-6640 GCA_035626495.1 Chryseosolibacter sp. | reverse complement strand
ATATCTTCGACACGCATGATCTGACCTGGGAGGACGAGGACCTCGACAAATTATACCACGGGCTGATCAAACATTTCGACCTTCGGGTTCGCTTTAACGAAATAGAATACACATTGAAGATCATTGAAAATAACCTGACCGTGTTTCGGGAGATCCTGCAGCAACGTGAAAGCAACTTACTGGAATACATCATCATTATCCTGATCCTGGTAGAGGTGGTTGACCTCTTCTTATCGAGGGCACTGGGGTAATGCTTGTTGGATAACCACATTGATTTGACTTTGCGGCGCAGGCGGGCTTCGCCTGAAAGTCGCGCCTGGTCCTGTGCATTTTCTTACCTTAACGGTTTAACCTGGTAGTTTGAATTCCGGCGTCAGATAAGTTAAAACAGCTTGAAATGAACCCGCGACCACGAAACAGGACAGCCCTTGTCGTTTGTTATTTTGGAACGTGGCCTCCGTGGACACGGATCTTCTTTCATACCTGCATAATGAATCCGTCCGTGGATTTCATCTTTTTCACGGACTGTCGCAACGATATAGTCCCGGATGCACGGAATTTAAGGATCATATCTTTCACCCTCCAGGAATTTAATAATCTCGCAGGCGTGAAACTCCAGCTGCCGATCCGTGTAAATGACCCCTATAAACTTTGTGATTTCAAGCCAGCTTATGGCAAAATCTTCGAGGACTACCTGGGGGATTACGACTTTTGGGGATGTACCGACATGGATATCGTATTTGGACAGATAAATAATTTTATCACCGACAACATGTTGGCTGAGTTCGATGTGATCACCGCGAAATTTGAATACCTGGTTGGCCATTTCACGTTGTATCGAAACTGCGAACTGGTGAACACACTTTACCGGCGGAGTCCCGACCACGGCCGCGTATTCACATCCAATGAGAAATTTTGCTTTGATGAATGCAGTTATCTTTGGTTTCCATTGTTGGCCGGTCACACGATCGAAGACCTTCCATCCAGCACGTATAGCATGACCCATTTAGTGAGGTCGCTGGTGAAACAAAATGTTATTCGAGCCCATTTTGAGACCGTGGTCCTTGAGCAGGATCAGGTGACGGTGATCGATGGCAAGCTTTATCTTGTTAATTTTACAGAACAGTTGCTTTGGGATAGGGGCCGGTTAATCAAAACGGATAGCGGAAAGGAGGTCATGTATTTCCATTTTCATTTCCTGAAGAATAAGGAGTCGTTCATCATACCTCAGTGGGAAGAAAATCCCGGTAGATTTCTTGTCTCGCAGTATGGGTTTGAAGCTTGGGCTGATTAAGACACCTGAACGGCATGATATTGCGGCGATCGGCTTTATACCAGTGGCATTTTCAAATTTCATGGCCAAAGGTATCATCAAAATATACACGATTCAGGTTCCTCAAAGTCACTCGAAAAAGCAATCCCCCTCAGAGTCACTCGAAAAAGGAATCCCCCCTCAGAGTCACTCGAAGAGGACTCTGAGGTTTCCGAAGCTCACTCGAACTTCAAACACATTCGGACTTCGAAATCGACTTCATTGTTTACGTCGCTGGGTATATTTGCATTTTTATTGATCCTCAATCGACTCAAGGTTCACAACCTTATTCCGTACATTGTTTTTGGGATCGCGATGTGGTACTTCATGTTGCACTCGGGAGTTCACGCCACGATCAGCGGCGTACTTCTCGCGTTCGCCATTCCGTTCGGGGATGGGTCCGAAAAGTCTCCTTCATATAATTTTACAACATCGACTCCATCTGCCGGTGGCGTTTATAATCCTGCCGTTATTCGCACTTGCAAACACCAACATCTCATTAACATCGCACTGGTACCAGGCGCTTATCACAACCAATGGAATCGGAATCATCCTCGGCTTGGCTGCAGGAAAGCCTGCGGGTATTTTGATATTCAGTTTCGTTTCCGGCACTGTTTGCAATCTTGTGTTGATCCTTAATAAGCCATATCCCAGCAGCTTTTTCAAAGGGGGTGCCTGAAGCAGCAAGTCGGATTATTTTGTCTTGCGGGCTATTGCCATCGCGCACCGGCTCAAATGATTGAGTTCGGTTTTTTAATAGTTTGTACTGGACCGGCACCGGCTTGTTTTGAACATTTGCGATAGTCGCTCCACGAAGGAACCTGAGGGCGGCCGTCGTGATGGAATTTGTTCTTATCGCGAGCACGACCATCGACCGGGTCGACGGAGCTCTTCGGGTTACTTTCCGACATCGGATAACGGCGGGTTCCAATCCCTGCGGGACCACGAATTACTTGTAAGTTATTGACGCTGTTTTTTTTTACCCGGTTATCTTTCCTGAGGTGGCGAATTCGGCACCTTTTTTATTCTTTTGCGCTGTACCTGAAGATTGTTCACATGCTTATCCTGGTAGTCGATGATGATCCTGAGGATCTTTCTTTGCTGTGCGAAGGGATATCAATGGTTGCTCCCGGCAGCAAATGCCTGATGGCAAGGGACGGGGTGGAAGCATTAACACTGTTGGATGAGTTGATGGTATTACCAGACTATATATTTTTAGACATCAATATGCCTAAGATGAATGGTAAGCAGTTCCTCTCTCACGTAAAGGGTGATGGGCACACAAGGAATGTCAAAGTGATCATGTATTCCACCACATCCAATACAAAGGAAATAGATGAATGTTATCAGCTTGGAGCAGAAAAATTCTTAATAAAGCCGCCTGATTTCACGACATTGGTCAAGGATTTAAAGGGGATCTTCTGAGTTCATTTCAGGAATTAGATTAGATATAATAGGTTGAAGGGCTTAATTTCAGGAGAAATGGACCGATGGCATTGCGAAGAGATGTACCACATATTTTTCTAGCTGATGATGATGAAGACGATTGCGTCTTTTTTGAAGACGCGCTGAAAGAATTGATCTCAGGCTATAAATTTACGGTCGCTCAGGATGGAATTCACGCGATGAAAACGCTTTCGCAAATGGTCGGCTCCCTTCCGGATCTCGTATTCCTGGACCTGAATATGCCGCTGAAAAATGGTCTTGAGTGCCTGGTGGAGATCAAACATGATGAAAATTTGAAGCATCTTCCGGTAATAATTTTCTCCACTTCCGCGCAACAAGCGGCAATTGACAAGACCTATGACCTTGGTGCCTGGTTTTATCTGCGGAAGCCGGAGACATTTGAACGGTTAAAAACCCTGCTGAAAACCGTTTTAGACCTGCGCAACCAGCATAATTTTGTTCAACCCCCTAAAAGCGGCTTTTTGCTCACTACTTAAGGATGCTTGGCATAGTTTTTTTATCTCGTCGAAGTTTAGCCTTATCCATAAAATTCCGGGACTTTGTAGTTTCTGATCCACGTTTTAAGAGGTAAGGCGCAAACCCAAAACCTAGCCTATGGAAACACCCCTGAACGGAACGACGGTCTACGAAAAGAAGACCAATGAAAGACAACAGGTTTCCCCTGCCATGCTGCTGGATTCTGTTCCAGCTCTTATCGCTTATGTCGATAAACACTTATGTTATCAATATGTGAATTCCGCCTACGAGAAATGGCTGGGACGGAAGGCGGATGCCATTATCGGCAAAAAAATCACTGACGTCCTGGGCGCAGAGACTTTAAAGACCGTAACGTCTCAGATAAATTCGGTATTGTCAGGGCAGCTGTCGCGATTCGAATACTCGGCGATCAATAAACAGGGTTTGCGATATGTCGATGTCTGCTATACCCCGGATTTTGCCGACGACGGGTCAGTAAGAGGATATACGGTTCACATCAATGACATAACCGACAAGAAAGATTCAGAGCGGAAGCTCCGGGACTATGTCGAGAATGCGACCATAGCCATGCATTGGGTCGATAAAGATGGAGTCATTCTTTGGGCAAATGATGCGGAGCTTAAGATGCTTGGCTACCCCCGCGAAGAGTACATCGGCCATCATATTTCGGAGTTCCACGCCAAGCCGGAGGTAATAAATGATATTCTTACCCGGCTCTCCTGCAATGAATCGCTTCATGAATACGAGGCTGTTCTGAAGTGTAAAGATGGATCACTCCGGACTGTTGCTATTAGTTCGAACGTCCTTTCGGAAAATGGAGAATTCATTCACACGCGTTGCTTCACAGTTGATATCACGCAACGAAAATTGGCCGAGCGTGCATTGAAAGAAAGTGAGGGTCGATATCGCCGGCTGATAGACAGCTTACCGGTTGCTTTTTATGCCTGCGATACCGCCGGCCGGATAACTTACTACAATGACGTAGCGGTAAAATTATGGGGGTATGCGCCGCCATTGAACGACGACTCGCAAAAATTCTGCGCTTTCAGTAAAGTCTATCTAAACGGAACCTTCATTCCGCCGGAACAGACACCGATGGCCATCGCCGTGCAAACGGGCGCGTCATTTCGAGATCTTGAACCGGTATTTGTTACCCCCGATGGAAAATCGTTCAACGCGTGTGTCAATATCGATCCAATCTTTGATGCCGAGGAAAAATTATGTGGTGCCATCAACGTTTTTCAGGACGTTACCAAACTGAAGGCCACAGAGACCGCGCTTCGTGAAAGTGAAGCAAAATACCGATCGCTGGTCGAGCTTCTACCGACGGCAATTTATACCTGCGACCCGGACGGACGCATCGATTTGTTCAATAAGGCCGCTGCCGATCTATGGGGACGTAACCCTGAAGTCGGGAAGGACATGTGGTGTGGATCCTGGAAGATATTCAATCCTGAAGATGGCTCCCCCGTTCCATTAGACACTTGTCCGATGGCGGTCGCGTTAAAAGAAGGCCGGCCAGTCAGAGGCAAAGAGATCGTAGTCGAACGTCCCGATGGGCTCAGGCGCAATGTAGCGCCTCATCCAACGCCCATTTTGGATACTGCCGGGAACATCATTGGCGCGGTCAACCTGTTGATCGATATCACCGATCAGAAACTCGCTTCGCAGGCTCTCCGCGCGAGTGAGGAGCAGTTTCGGATGATAGCCAACCTTATTCCCATCGTTATCTGGATGTCGGATTCCGAGGGGAAATGGAATTATGTTAACCCTCAATGGCAGGAGTTGACCGGAACGAAACCGGAAGATTGTTTTGGATATAATTGGATGAATCTTATTCATCCCGATGAGCTGGAAAATACCTTTAACGCGTGGGCATCGGCACTGTCGGATCGGAGTCCGTTTATCAAAAAATTCCGGTATGCAAGTGGCCGTGGAGATTTTAACATCGTCCAGGCCAATGCAAGGCCTCGCTACAATGAAAGGGGAGAATTTTCAGGATACCTGGGGATTTTGCAGGATGTCACAATTCAGGAGCAGATCAAGGATAATCTGGAAAAAGCCGTCAAGGAAAAAACTGCGGACATAAGCCAGCGCACTGAGGATCTGAGAAAGAGTGAAGAAAGATACCACCGCATGATAGACGAGGTTCAGGATTACGCTATCATTTTATTAAGCCGGGATGGAAAGATCGAGAACTGGAACAAAGGAGCCGAAAAAATAAAAGGCTATCAAGCTGATGAAATCCTCGGGCAAAGCTTTAAGAGGTTTTACACGGAGGAAGATCAGAAAAGCGGTCTTCCGGACAAGTTGATCAAAAAGGCGGTCGACGAGGGAAAAGCTGTCCAGGAAGGGTGGCGCGTCCGAAAAGATGGAAGCAGATTTTGGGCCAGCGTGGTAATTACCGCTCTCCATAACGAGCAGAATGAAGTGGTTGGATTTTCAAAAGTAACCAGGGACTTAACTGCCCGCAAAGCCGCTGAGGACGAGCTCAAGGCCAAGTCCATAAAGTTAGAAGAGAAGAATATCCAGCTCGAACGTTTGAACAAGGATCTGGAAAAGATGAATCAGGAGCTGGCTTCGTTTGCATATATCTCAAGCCACGATCTTCAGGAACCCCTGCGAAAGATCCAGTCTTTCTCCAGCCGGATACTTGAATTGGAGGAGAAAAACTTCAGCGAAAAGAGTAAAGATTATTTTAACAGAATACAGGGTGCGGCGCAGCGCATGAGGCACTTAATTGAAGACCTGCTGTCTTATTCGCAAGCCAATACGTCTGAACGCAAATTTGTGCCTGTTGATCTGAATCAGATCCTGCAGGAAGTGGAAGCTGAGCTGAAGGAAGTGATTGAGGCGAAAAGTGCAAGAATTGTTTCCTCACCCCTGCCAACTTTGAATGTTATACCTTTTCAATTCCACCAATTGCTTGTGAATATCCTTGCAAATTCAATGAAGTTCAGCAAGCCAGGCACGACTCCTGAGATTTATATTGATAACGACATGGTCAAAGGCGCCGAAATTCAAAACGCGGCCGCCATGGCGGAGAAAACTTATCATGTCATATCGATCAAAGATAATGGCATCGGTTTCGATCCGGCTTATAATGTTAGGATCTTTGAAATATTTCAACGGCTTCACAACCGGAGAGATTATGAAGGCACGGGCGTAGGACTCGCCATTTGCAAGAAAATTGTCGAAAATCATAACGGTATTATCACCGCGGATGGAAAAATTAACGAAGGCGCAATATTCAACATTTATTTACCAGCATAGCCAACCGGCTTCTTCTCCGGCGGCAAGACATTCGAAATGACGAGCCAGATTCCTCAGATTTGTATTGCCTGCCGAAGCAGGCAATACAAACTCAAAGGAAATGCATTCGTT
>DASPNN010000355.1:0-2281 GCA_035626495.1 Chryseosolibacter sp. | reverse complement strand
TGATCCAGCAGGTCGCGCAGGCAGGCATGTCATCCCGTTTCCACTTTACGGGATTTCTCACCGGCAAAGACATTGAAAAGATATGGTCAATCACCAACGTCTATGTGATGCCTTCAGTTTCCGAACCGTTTGGGATTGCCCCGCTGGAAGCAATTCAGGCTGGCGTGCCCGTAATCATTTCCCGCCAGTCAGGAGTGGCCGAGGTCATGCCTCACGCCATTACGGTTGACTTCTGGAATACGATGGCGCTGGCTGATGCAATATGCGGCGTGCTCAGGTATAAAAGTCTTTACCGCACGCTGAAGAAAAACAGCCGGGCGCAAATCAGAAATATTACCTGGGACAGAGCTGCGAAAACATTAAACACCTTATATCATGAGCTTGTTGAACAATAGTGAGAACCGCAGAAATGTGATATTTTACTTCCAGGTGCACCAGCCGCGGCGACTTCGTCCAATGCGTTTCTTCGATATCGGGTCGGGCCATTCCTATTTTAATGATTCACTAAACCGCGACATCGTTCAACGGGTTGCCAAGTCGTGTTACCTTCCTGCCAACGCGCTGTTGCTCAAGGTCATTCAAAAAAATCCCAACGTCCGGATAAACTTCTCGATTTCAGGGGTGGCGCTTGAGCAGTTCGAGGAATTTGCTCCCGAGGTCATCGAAAGTTTCCGCGCATTGGCGGAAACCGGCTCAGTCGAATTTCTTGGTGAAACCTATTACCACTCCCTGGCTTGCCTCATCCCAGGTCATGAATTCGAGATCCAGATCCTCAAGCACGCCGAGCTCGTCGAAAAACTTTTCGGCAAACGCCCCCGGGTTTTTCGTAACACGGAATTGATCTACAGCGACGAGATTGGCAGACGAGTCGCAGCGCTGGACTTTAGGGGTATTTTTACCGACGGCGTTCAAAAAATTCTCGGCAACAGCAAGAGTGTAAATCAAGTTTACCACCACCCCGAAGATCCATCACTCAAGATTCTTCTGCGCAATTACCTTCTGAGTGACGATATCGCATTCCGGTTCAATCATCACCATGCTCCCCTGACCGCAGAGACCTACGTCTCCTGGCTCAGTGACATCCCCGCGTTTGAACGGATCGTCAATATTGCCATGGACTATGAAACTTTCGGCGAGCACCAGAAAAAAGAAACCGGCATCTTCAGTTTCCTGAAGAAACTGCTAAGCACGCTGGCGCGCAGCTCATCGCACCGCATGATGTCGGCTACCGAGGCGGTCGATATGCTCGAATCGGCCGGGAAACTTTCTGTTCCCCAGCATGTATCATGGGCCGACCACGAACGCGACTTATCCGCATGGATTGGTAACGATATGCAAAAGGATGCACTTGCATCTCTGCTGAAACTGGACAAGCCAGTGAAAGCTGCAGCCAATGCTCAAATGCTCAAGCTCTGGAGGTCGCTGCAGACAAGTGATCATTTCTATTACATGTCGACCAAAAGAGGAACCGACGGGGCCGTGCATGACTATTTCAGCCCTTTTCCATCTCCTTACGAGGCATTCATCAACTACATGAATGTATTGACGGATTTTACGCTTCACGTCAAGCACTCCAAAGCACTCCCGCGACGTGGTTCCATGCACTCACAAACCCCGGCAACTGAAATTCTAGGCGTTTAAGGGTTAAAATTCAATTTGAAGGCGTCCTCGTGACGCCTTCAACCTTACTATAATTTCACGGTGACAACCGGCCTTCCCTCCTCGCGAACGATTTTTTCGGCCAGGCTGTTCGAAAATATCCTGAAAATGCCTTCCCGGCGGTTTTTGATTACGGCGACAAGTCCTGCACGGATTTCGTGCGCATACCGCGCCAGACCGTCAGCGACATCAGCATCCTGAAGAACGCGAACGGCGTACTTTTTCAGACCAGCAATTCCCGCGATCTTGGTGAAGTATTCATCCAGCACAAGCGTCGAATCCGAAGCGTTGTCGCGTATGTGCACAAGGTGAACCTCCGCCTGAAAACATTCGGCAAGCTTCCGGATTGGAACGAGCGCATCAGCGAGCTGATTGTCGGTGATCACACTCACTCCGACCACGATACGGTTCATGTTCTCGATGTTGAAACCGTCGCGCACCGATAAGACCGGGCACGTGGAAACGCGGATAGCCTGATCGGTATGGTTTCCGGTGAATGCTTCCGTCGCATTTTCTTCACCCGATGTGCCCATGACAATCAAATCGATCTGCTCGGCTTTCAGGTACTCGTCAATCCCATTTTTGAATGCGTTGTCGACGATGGCAACGTCCATCGAAAATG
>DASPNN010000354.1:0-2788 GCA_035626495.1 Chryseosolibacter sp. | reverse complement strand
GTCGGCGACGTTGTCAAAGCCGGCGATTTTTGCCAGTTTTTCATTGACGACAAGTCCATTGATGGTATCGGAGTCTGGCAGGTGCTGGCCTGCGACAAGTGGGATGTCAAAAACTTTCAGGTAATCAGCATCTACCTGCTTGATCTGAGTTTTGAAGCGGTCCTCGCCGCCAACGAGTGCAAAATCTGTATTTGTCACACTATTGGCGGAAGGAGGTGTGCTGTTCAGCGTTGCTTTTTCAACGCCGGGCAATGCCAGGATCTCGGTTTTAAGCGCCCGCATTTTGCTCGCGCCAATGGAGTCTGCCGGATTCTCGGGAATCGGAACGGTGACGATCGCCTCTTTATTGAACCCCATATCGTGGTGCAGCATGAAGTTCATTTGCTGGGCGATGACGATCGTGCTGATGATGAAGAACTGTGAAATAAAGAATTGCAGCACCACGAGCCCTTTGCGCATATTTCCCCGCGAAGACGGCGAGGCGCCGAGTTGACTTTTCAAAGCCAGCACCGGTTTTAAAGCCGATACCGCAAAAGCAGGATACAGCCCCGAGCATATGGATACAACGATGATAACAGCGGCGAGAAATGCCCAGATGGAAATATCCGTCGTGAGGTTGAGAGAAAGTGATTGTTCCAAAAACGGATTCAGGAACTCAAGGGACAATTGGGCGAAAGCAATGGATAACAAAACGGCGGCGGTGGTAATGAGTAACGTCTCGCTCATGTATTTCATGATCAACTGCGCCCGCGAGCTGCCCAGCGTTTTGCGGATCCCGACTTCTTTGGTTCGTTTGATCGCTTCTGCCGTAGTGAGGTTAATAAAATTGATGCAGGCTGTTATCAGCAGAAAAACACCAATGACCGCGAACGTAATGGTTGCCGCCACAGGCATACGCTGGTTGTAATTACCAAACCGCATGTCGGAATGTATCTCGCTGAGAGGTTGAGTGAGAAAATTTGACCCGTCCTCGTTGTCATCCCCCGATCCAACATATTTTTTTGTGAAACCGGCCATCCGTTGTTCAACCTTGGCTATCGGTTCACCCTCATTTAACAGGAAATAGCAATTGTCGGAATCCGAGATGCTTCCCCATCCCGCCTGGTCCATCGACTTCTTAATGGTGGCGTAGGACAGCATGAGGTTAAAAGGCAGATCCGTGTTGTGCGGGAAGTCTTCCATTATTGCAGCGATCCTGAAGTCGTTGTTGTCATACCTGACGATCTCGCCGATTACATTTTCCTTGCCGAAGTATTTGAGGGCCCATTTCGTGGAGATGATCGCCTTGTTGGGTTCATCGAGCCCTTTCTCACTGGAGCCGATCAGGATTTTGCGATCGAAGATCCTGAAGAACGAGGGCTCCGTGAAAACAACACCTGAAGGTTCTTCATATTTTTTCAATTGTCCGTCAGGCTGCACCACACTCACCATACTATTCCTTCGGTAGGAAGTGAAAGCCACTTCAGCCGCTTCGGGGAAATCGTTCCGGAAAGCATCGGGCAGCACAGGGGGTATACCTTGCGTAAAGGTGTCGCCATGATTTCCCCGTGATTTCGTTACTACGCGATAGATGCGGTCGCCTTTGGCATGGTAGCGATCGTAGGATCTTCCGTTTTCAATGATAAGAAAAAGAACAAGGGCGGCGGTGATACCGAGTATCAGTCCGGCAATATTGATAATGGTGCTGGTCTTCTCTCTCAACAATGTGCGCAGGGCGGCTTTGAAGTAGTTTCTGAACATGCAAATGATTGTTTACACAATTTTGGTATGCTGCTTTACAATTAGTGCGCCAAAGCTGGCAAGGGTTGAAAAACCCTAAAATCCGATTTTGTTTCCGGTCTCCGTGTTCGAATACGGTATAACGTGTCCGCTATCGGAGGCAGGACAGAGCGAGATACCTCGTTGTGTTCCTCGTCGCTTAATGACCGGGCGGATAGCGATCACGTTAAAGCGGCTGGTTTTTGGTCTGTCCGTTTACAATCACGACGGTACTGGCTGGACAACCCAAATCAGCCAGCTGTGCTGGGAAGGTTAAATCCGCTTTTGACGCAATCCCCTTCCTGATTTGTCGCTTTTGCACGCGGTCAAAATTAGAAGCGGACTTCATCTTTGTGTCGTCAATAAATTCTACGAACAAATATGGTCACTGACTCCTCGTCAAACACCGCGCAAACTAAACCGGCCAGTACTGGCTACGCACCTGTCAATGGCATCGAAGTCTATTACGAAATATACGGCAATGGCAAGGCGCTATTCTTATTACACGGTGCTTATATGACCATCGACATGAGCTGGGGGCAGTTCATCCCGGAGCTGTCGAAAACAAGGAAGGTAATTGCCATCGAACTGCAAGGGCACGGGCGTACGCCATTTTCAACCAGGCCATTGTCGCGCGAAACCCTGGCCAGCGATGTGGAGGGTGTGATGGATTACCTGAAAATTGATCAAGCGGATGTGGTGGGCTACAGTTTTGGCGGATCTGTGGCTTACCAGTTTGCAATTCAGAGTCCAAAACGATTGAGGAAGCTGGTGATCATTTCTTCCACTTACAAAAGCGGTGGCTGGCTGCCCGAAGTAACGTATGCGTTTAAAAACCGGAAGCCTGAATTGTTCAACAACTCCCCTTTGAAAGCCGCGTATGATGCCGTGGCGCCTGATAAAACGAAATGGCCGAAGTTCCTGGAGCAGATGATGGGTTTGGGAGCCCGGGACTACAACCTGGGCGACGACAACATCGCGAAAATCAGTTCGCCGGTATTGCTGATCGCAGGCGACAATGATGGTCTTG
>DASPNN010000353.1:0-7099 GCA_035626495.1 Chryseosolibacter sp. | reverse complement strand
GCGATCGCACTCGCATCCTGCATCTTGCCTGTAGACGCGATGTGCCAGGAAGCTTTCTTCCAGGACGTGACAGAGCAGTCAGGCATCCGGCACCAGTTCGCAGTGTACGAAGGAATGTTCGGTGGCGGGGCCTGTGTTATTGATATAAACAACGACGGGTGGGAAGATCTGTTTATCACAGGGGGCATGAACGAAGACATGCTTTACGTCAATAACCGTAACGGAACATTTTCCAACATCTACGCGACCTCGGGCCTGGACGCAAGCCGCGGCTACGTGACGCAGGGCGCGGCTGCAGCCGACATCAACAAGGACGGTTGGACAGACCTGTTTGTAACCACCATCACGGTGAAGGACAGTGTGAAAAAGATCCCCCGCGCTGAAAACCTTTTCTTCCTCAACAATGGCAACTCGACATTCAGAAACGCGACGGCCGAATACGGGCTCGATCAGCTCCAATCGTTCAGCACCGGCGTCAGTTTCGGCGATTTCGACCTCGACGGTTTTACCGACGCATACGTCGGCAACTACTTCATTGCCTATGAAGGATCACTCAGCCAGATCAACGACGCGACCATCGTGAGCGCCAACCAGACAGCGGAAGGATATCTCCTGAGAAATGTCGAAGGTAAACGTTTTGAGAACGTGTATGAGGATCGGGGCCTTGCCTTCCGGGGGTTCGGCTTCGGAGGAGTTTTCACGGACATGGATAACGACCACGACCTCGACCTGTTTGTGAACCACGATTTCGGGTACAAGGCCACACCCAGCCTCATGCTGGAAAATTCGTCACGTGACAATTCCTTCCGGGATGTGAGCAAGGACGTTGCGCTCGACCTGAAGATCAATGCGATGGGGATTGCACCCGGCGACTATAACAACGACGGGATTATGGAGTACTACGTGACCAATATCCGATTTAACCGCTTCATGGTACGGGCCGACGAGCGCCAGCCATTCACCGACAAAGCAAAAGAAGCCGGTATGGATTACGTGTCCATCAGTTGGGGTGCCAACTTCGCCGATTTCGATCATGACCGCGACCTGGACCTTTTTGTCGCGAACGGCGATCTCAACCCCAATGTCGTGCCGATGGCTGACTATTATTTTGAAAACACCGGAAGTGGATTCCATGAAATCGCCCCACGCATAGGCTTGAATGATTACGGCATCGGACGCGGATCGGTTGTTTTCGATATGGACCATGACGGAGACCTCGATATCCTGGTTGTCAACCAAAAACCCGTGCTTGCCTACCCGGTTACCTCCACGACGCGACTCTTCCGCAACGAAGCTGCAAAAGGAAACTGGTTTAAAGTCCGGCTCGCCGGGATTGAAACCGATACGCACGGCATTGGCTCGAAGGTCGCGATTGTTGCAGGCAAAACGCGTATGATACGTGAGATCGACGGGGGGTCAAGTCATCTTTCACAAAACACAACCATAGCGCACTTTGGCATCGGCGACGCCGCGGTGGTCGACACCGTCGTGATTACATGGCTTGGTGGAAAAAAACAAATCTTCACGAACATGAAAGCCAATTCCATCCTGACAGTGACTGAAGTGCCGGGCAAGTTCAAATCGACACCGGTGAGCTACCTCCTTTCGGGCGGGATTGTTGCCATTGTCTGCGGCTTCCTGTTCTATCTTTTATCCACGCCCAGACGATTCAGAAGAAGCATGACCATCGGCAGGTAAAAAAATAAGAGCCCCCAAGGTCCTGGACCCCGGGGGCTCTTACATGTTAATAACTCGCTGATGTAAAAGTATCACTCCGAAGGATCTGAATAAGCCCCGATCGATCAATCATGAATTGGCAGGACAAAAGTTCATTTCTGCCGATGAATGAAGCGGGCGTGGCTTTTCCAATCAATATTCAGTGGCGCCAATGTCGTACGCGGTACCCCGCAGCCTGGATAATCCATAATAGTCGAACATAATATCCAGCGATGAGACATCCCTTCCCTGGTCACGAGCGGGAGAGGACTCGGTAATCCGGTAATTTCCGTTTGCCGCATCCTTGAATCCAACGGTCAGGATATCTGTCGTTAGCAGGTTATTTGACATCGTCAGCGGGATGTACTTGTTGATCTTATAGACGTAAGCGTCATTCGGCGTCCGGGGATAAACATATTTGGCAAAGCTGCCGGGGTTCACAATAATGTTGTTGTAGATCACACCCGGTACATATTCATTGTACATACGGATTCCATCCTGGGCCGGATTGATGATCGTGTTGTTGGCGATCGTAAATCCTGGCAAATCGCGTGTATTCCGTTCATCACAAAAGATGCCAAAAGTGCCAGCGTTCAAAATCACATTGTCGTGCACGAAGGCGTCGCCGAATCCAACGACGTTGATTCCAATCCCGGGGCCTTTGCTGATCAGGTTCCGGTAGCAAATTCCCCGTGTTCCCTGACTGAATTGTATCCCGTTATTCTGATAAGTCACATTAAGATAACCATAGTTCTCTATCCGATTGCGATAAACATGCGCCCCGCTGATCGCACAACCGACCTGGATTGCATCCCAGCCTGATCGCTCGATCCGATTGTTGTAGATCTTCAGACCTTCAATCGTATGGGGCAACCGGTATCCGCAACCCTCCCGATACATGCCGGTTTCATAAAACGAGTTGCCAATATAAAGGCCTTCGCCTCCGGTGTCATGCACATAGTTATCGTGGAAGATCAGATTCTGCATAACAAAATTTCCGCGAATCGTGGCATCGTCGCAGGTCGGATCGGTTTTGGCCATGATCCCCGCGAACCCGGAATTTCCTACTTCGATGTTATTAACCTCGAAAATTGTACTGAATTTTTCCAGCGTCAAGCCCATGTGGCCGCCAATCAATTTGATCCCATATGTGCTTCCCGTACCGCCTTTGATACGAAAATGTTTCGACGATTCAACCTTCATCGCGTAAGGCTTGCCCGTAGCGACAACACTTGCGGCACCGCCACAATTTGTGATGATGATCGGCTCCGCGCCCGTTCCCACCAGGTTCCTAAAAAGTACGTTTACATATTTGTTCGCCGCGCTCAGGCAGATTACACTTCCAGGCTTGAGGTTTAGTGCAGCACCATCCACAATCGCGGTCCCGGTTGAGGAGGGGACCACGTAAGTGCAGGCGTCGCACAACGAAGGCGATACAGTCGAGCCGGAGGCAGGCATCGGACCGGCAGGCGGCATACCAGACGGATCAACAGATTCATCCGTGCATTGGAACAGCAGGATCAAAGACAAAGCGGCAATTGCCCTGGCAATGCCAAAGGTATAGTGGGGTGTTCTCATACAGGTTAGGTTACCGAAACGGTTTGATTCCAGTTGAATGCAAGCAACAATCTATTGCGAAAAAATGGAGACTAAATAACGGCAGGGGAATGCCAGTGTAATAAAAGTGCCGCCCTTGTACTTTCCGAAGCGACAATATTTTGAGCACCCGCCCGTCCGCTTTGTTTAAACGGCGGCACGCTCCGGCACAACGGCATGCGTATCGGCCGGCTTTCAGATGATTCCGCGGGAAATATTCAATTGACTTGCAATTTCTTTCGTTGTATTGCCCACGCAGCGAACGATTTGCTCCGAGACGGGGTTGATGAAAGTCGTCCCTCACGGAACGGATAAAAATCATATCTTTGCGCCTTTATTTTTAAGAAGATGATCTCAGTTGACGCAGTCACCGTCGAATTCAACGGCTCCGCCCTTTTCAGCAACATTACCTTTAACATTAACGAAAACGATCGCATTGCCCTGATGGGCAAGAATGGAGCGGGCAAATCGACTTTACTGAAGATCCTGGCCGGCGTGAACAAGCCGACCCGCGGCAAAGTCTCTGCGCCTAAAGACGCCGTCATCGCATACCTGCCTCAGCACCTGTTGATTGAAGACGACACCACCTTGTTCGAAGAAGCGTCGAAGGCGTTTTCCAAGATCCTGAACATGAAAAAAACGATGGATCATCTCAATCACCAGCTCGAAACCCGGACGGACTATGAGTCCGATGAATATGCCCGCATCATCGAACAAGTTTCTGAGTTGAGTGAAAAATACTATTCAATCGAGGAGATCAATTTCGACGCCGAGGTCGAAAAAACATTGCTGGGCCTTGGCTTCCTCCGCTCCGACTTCAACCGCCCGACAAGCGAATTTTCGGGCGGATGGCGCATGCGTATCGAGCTGGCCAAGATCCTGCTCCAAAAACCCGACCTGATTCTGCTCGATGAACCCACCAATCACCTGGACATAGAGTCCGTCCAGTGGCTTGAGGATTTTCTCATCAACAATGCGAAAGCCGTGATTGTGATCAGCCACGACAAGGCATTTGTCGACAACCTCACTAACCGGACCATCGAAATCACCATGGGCCGGATCTACGACTACAAGACGAATTATTCACATTATCTGCAACTGAGAAAAGAACGCCGCGAGCAGCAGCAAAAGCAATTTGACGACCAGCAAAAACAGATTGCCGACATCCAGGAATTCATCGAACGTTTCAAAGGAACATATTCGAAAACACTCCAGGTGCAGTCGCGGGTAAAAATGCTCGAAAAAATGGAGATTGTCGAAGTCGACGAAGTCGATACCTCCGCTCTGAACCTGAAGTTCCCCCCGGCTCCCAGGTCGGGTAGCTATCCGGTGATCGTTGAATCGCTGACCAAAAAATATGGGGATCACACCGTTTTCAGTGACGCATCCCTTACCATTGCCCGCGGGGAAAAAGTCGCGTTCGTCGGAAAGAATGGTGAAGGAAAATCAACGCTGGTGAAAGCTATTATGGGAGAAATCGACTACCAGGGCAAATTGCAGCTGGGCCACAACAGCATGATCGGATATTTTGCCCAGAACCAGGCCTCCCTGATGGACGAAGACCTGACGGTTTTTCAGACGATTGACCAGATTGCAGAGGGTGACATCCGCACCAAGATCCGCGATATACTCGGAGCATTTATGTTTAGTGGCGATACGATTGAAAAGAAAGTCAGGTACCTGTCGGGCGGAGAAAAGACGCGCCTGGCAATGATCAAGCTTTTGTTGCAGCCGGTCAACCTGCTCATCCTGGATGAACCGACAAACCACCTGGATATAAAAACAAAGGACATTCTCAAAGACGCCCTCAAGGCATTCGACGGAACGTTGATCCTCGTATCACACGACCGCGATTTCCTCGACGGGCTCGCGGACAAAGTTTTCGAGTTCGGCAACAAGAGAATCCGCGAGCATTTTGAAGACATCAACGGTTTCCTGCGCAACAAGAAACTCGAGAACCTGCGCGAGATTGAAAGGTCGGTAAAGAAATAAAAACGCCGCCTGAACCTGTGCCGCCGTGGTTATCCTTTGTAGATTTGGAGTACCAAGATCCTCTGCATGGAATTAAAACAACGGAGGTTGTTTTCAAGGCACGAATTCCGTTTTGATAAAACAACCCTGCATCTCTCTACCTGGAGTCTCGTGGGCGGGACTGAACAATGGTCCGTGGGGCTGGACGAGATCAGTCAAGATCACCGCATCCGGCAAATCGGCCTATTCAAGAACGGATGCCTGTTCACGGTTGCGGTGATCGCACTGGCCTCCCTCATCATGATCAATCTTCCCCTCCTTGTGTCGGCGATGGTATTTCTGGCTGCAATGGCCCCCTTGCTCATCGGGAGATTGCTCCACAACTACAACTACATTCAGGTAGAAACCAAACGCGGACCTTTTCTGATCGGGTACTCGCGCAGTCAGCGCGCCGACGCCGACGCGTTCCTCTCGGCTTTGAAAGAGGCATCACGCTCATACTTCAGATGGCGGTACGGCACCCCCGGACCCAGACCTTAATCGCGAAAAGCAGATCGAAAACTTCTGGTGGCTTCGCAACCACGGAATGATCAGCGACGACGAATATGAGGACCTGAAAAAGAAACTGCCACGTAAGGCATGACCCGTTATTCGGCCTTCAGGCTATTCACCGGGCTCATCAGAGCCGCCCGCACGGCCTGATAGCTGACCGTCACCAGCGCAATGACAACCGCGAGCATGCCGGCGAGTGCAAACAAGTCCCAGGACAACTCCGTTTTGTGCACGAAATCCTGCAACCATTTATTCATGAGGTACCATGCGACTGGCGCAGCAATCAGGAATGAAAGGACGATTAGGCTCACAAAATTCCGGGTCAATAAACCGAAGATGCTGTTCACCGACGCACCCAGCACCAGCCTTATACTGATCTCCTTGCTGCGCTGTTCGATGATGAAGGAGGATAGTCCGAATAATCCCAGGCAGGCGACAATGATCGCGAAGACGGCGAAACTTGTGAAGATGGTACCCATGCGTTCAACGTCCTCGTACATGCGGGCATAGCTTTCATTCAAAAAAGAATATCGTATGGGCTGCTGGGGCGCAAACTGTTTCCATACGGCCGTAATGGAATTGAGCACCGCAGGCATGTCGGTGGTGCTGACCTTCACGCTGACGATTTCGGCGGAGTTGCCAAGCACCATGCACAACGGCCCGACGTTCTGCTTGATCGATTCGAAGCTGAAATCCTCGACAACCCCTACAATGGTCCACTTCTTATAGTTTTCGATCCGCTTGCCCAACGGATCTTTTAAACCGAGCTCTTTCGCCATTGTCTGGTTGATGATCGCGGCGTCGCTGTCCGTTGGCATGTCCTTGGAAAAGTTTCTTCCTTCGGCAAGACGGATGCCGAGTGCATCAAGGTAGTCGTAGTCTACCTGCCAGAATTGCGCCCCGACATTCCGGTCGACCTCCTTCCGTCCTTCGTTCCAGAATCCGTTTCCATTGCGTTTTGTGCCACGGATCGGAAGGTAGTCACTGACGGTTACATGCGCGATATCGCGCTGTCGCGAAAGCTCCTCCTTAAAAACACCAATCCGGTCGCCAAGAACGTCGGCTCCCTGGATCATGACAACCTGGTCCTTCTCAAAGCCGATCTTTGCCGTGAGAATGTGCTGCATCTGCCGGTAGATCACAAATGTGGAGATCACCAGGACGATCGATGTCGTAAACTGAAATACAACCAGGGCGCTGCGTGTGAACGGGTGTTTGCTGCCGCGCGCCAGTCTTCCCTTCAACACGTCGACCGGTCTGAATG
>DASPNN010000352.1:0-2214 GCA_035626495.1 Chryseosolibacter sp. | reverse complement strand
CTTCCGCAAGCGCTGCTGGTGTACGATATTTTTTGCTGATCCGATTTTGTTCGCCGATAGCCTTGAGGTCGCGATAGAATTGCATGCGATAAGATTTTTCGGCAGCAATTTTGTCGAGGTCCGCTCCCGATACGGCAACTTTGTTTTTAAGAAGATGAACAGATGTTATCGTCATGATATCCCGATCGTTCCGGTGATGGAGCTTTAACAGGATGTCTTTCACTTCAGTCGTGAAGGGAAGAGATGTCATCAGACTTGCCAGTCGCCATAGGGTATTCTGCTGATTGTAGAATTCTGCGTCTTCCTCGTCAAGCTGAGGTTCCTGGACAATTTGTTTAGCGATAGCAATTGACTGACCAATAACCTTATCCCTTACTGGTGCGGTTAATGCGCTGCTATCGAGCGCGGTTTTCGTAAGGTTCATCAGGTTGCGTACTTCCGAAAAGCGATTCTCAAGATCAAGGAGTTCAGGAAGCACCGCATTTACCAGCTCCAAAGAATCATAAAAACTTTCCAGCAGCAAGTAACCATCAAACTTTCTTCCTGAGTTATCGGTGCGAATCATACGCACCACCTCCTTCGTATCCTCCTCCGTTTTGAGAGCGGTCATTACGGCGAGCGCGTGATCACGAAGTTCGGTTGTGTCCGGCAACGTAGGATAGACTTTTTTAATGAAGTCTGATGTTGTCTCATCGTGAACGTATCTCAATGCAACAAACAGGTTCTTCCGTATCGTTCCATATTGCTCACCGTCGTCCGGACGGGGGTGTCGTAGTAATTCATACATTCGGGGTAGATCTGATTTCTCAAACGTATGACCAGAAATTGCCGCGCGCGCTCCGGTGTAACGTGCAGAATCGATGGATGCCAGGTCACTAAGCAGCATATCGGTTTTGTCGGCAAACAAACTCCATTTACTGCTTGCGTTTAGAGAAAAAGAATTCAGTATTTCATCCGGAAGATTTGATTTTTCATAATCAGCAGGAAGATAGGTCCACAACGTCGACACATGCTCGCCGGAAATGAGCATTCGAATTCGCCGCATTGCATTTGTTACGTTCGCCGTCAGCCAAAAGTCATAGCCAACTGTATTTCCCTGCTTGAATGGATTCTCTTTAACTACCCGGTAATTTTCCTCTTCAAGCCCTTCCTTCACATTCTTAAAATACAATGCTGTGTCCTTGACTTCAGCGTACTGATCCAATTTCTCCTGCAGAAGAATAAATAAAATGCCTGAGTTCGAATCCAGAAAAGCATACCTTTTGCTTTCATCTTCATCAATAAAAAGCGATGAGTCGCTCTTAAACGCAACAGGCACTTTCATTTTTGCTCCGTTAGGGAAACTCAGCAGCTGTGTTTCGGTTTTCTTATACGGCTCAAACCGGAGCGATTGCAGGAAGGGTTCTATTCGTTCATTCATACTTCCCGCGGCGCGTGTTGTCAATGCGATATAGAACCGGTTTCCCCTCAATACCATCAAGCCTTCAGCCCTCAGGTTGTTTTTGCCGTCGAAGCCAAAACGGACTGCGGGAAAACCATGATGCTGTGTCTTTTGCGATTTCACATTGGTGCCGCTCATGTTCGTCAACATGTTATCCAACGTGGTTTGCATATACACGGAATCATTTTCAGATATATAACCCGGAATAAAGTCGTTGTATCGAATAAGAAAGCCAGCGCCCGTCTCCACGTCGGTAGCATATGCCAGATACAATTTGTGTTTCTTGCCGATCTGTGGGTCCTCCGGTGTGACCAGTTGGGTAGTAACTTTACCGGGCATACGAATCGCAAATGCTCCCTGTCCACTTACATATTCTTCCCATGAAGATGTAGCATTCGCGGTGGTCATTTTGAAAGATGAGAAGAAACGGGAAGCATTGTCTCCGTTCGCTATGGCTTCAGACGGACCAACCATCAGCATATACACCATTTTTTCTCCGACGATCACGCGCAGGCGAAAGAACTGGTCATTGATTTTCATGTCCACCTCGCGGCCTTTCCGTCCGTCGACCTGAATGTCTTTTTTACCTTGAACTTCCCCTCTCTTCCCGAAGCCATCAGTCATGACATCAAGCAGGTCATCTGTTCGCTTCGTGTATTCACCGCTAAACGGAAAGTGTGTTGCCATAAAAATTGAAAATGTACCTGCGTCGAACGAAGCCTGAAAGGTAATGGGCGTGTTCGGCATCGTTAACGCAATTGGTTTTGTCGGAA
>DASPNN010000351.1:0-8727 GCA_035626495.1 Chryseosolibacter sp. | reverse complement strand
CGTGGCTTCATTGGAAAGGAACCCTTTTCTAAAGGATGACCAGCTGGCTTGAAATCCGGCATCGGCGGTAAGCTCGATCGACTGCCCGCGACAAACATATCGTGTGGCGTCCGTGACCTTTTTCAGCGAGTGGCGCAGCTGTATTGTATACACCGTAATGAATGCGCATATCTCACCCGTTGCACCTGGTGTAACTGAAAAAATGGTATCTGTTTCTGCTGCAATAACATTTAAGGATTGAGCCTCTCCTATAAACCCGGTCCTGAATGAAAACCATAGCGCAGCCGATGAACCCTCAAGAACGATCACCTCATTCCGGCACGCTTCGATCGTGTCGGCTACGACGACCGACCCGCACGATATGCCACCTCCTTTGCAAAGGTCGCTCCCAACGTATGCATTGTCAACGGCCTGGATTGAATAACTAAACCCCGAGGCCTGCGTATCAAGCAACATATAATTTGCTGTACCCGCGTTCCCATGGCTGACTACTTTCCGGCGCGTGGTCGCCGAGTCGAATCCGGCCGTCACAATATTTTTGCCCATCGCCCGGATCGTCACATCGTAAGTTAACGATGCCGACTCCGTATGATCATCCAGTGGCTTCTGCCATTGCAGGAAGAGTTTGTCGAATATGACTTCTCCGGTCGCATTAAAAGGCGCTCCGGGTTTTTCGTTGGTCTCCGCCGTCCCATTGAGTGACACTGTAATTGAGTCCACAAGCACCCCGTCCGTTACATGCGCGACATCGAGATCGCCATCTGCGTCAAAATCGCCGAAAGCTTGTGTTACAATTCCATCCGCGGCCAGCGTGTCGTATGAACCATCGGAACGGGCTATAATATGCATACGGGTTCCTGTTATGGCAGTGCCGAGCATGCTCAAATCGCAGCGCCCGTCGGATGTCATGTCACCGGTAAACACGATTGGGTTGCCAAGCACCGGCAAACTGTCGCGCGCTTCCAGCGTTTCACGTTTGTTGAACAGAACAGCGGTGCCACTATCGCCTGCCACAAGCACATCAAGTAATCCGTCATGATCAAGGTCGCTGACTGAGCTGTGACCCGCTATCGTTCCGGTGCCGCGCTTTTCAAACACGAAGCCCCGGCGATTGTAAAAAATGGCCGAGACTTCGGCTCCGTCGCCATCGGTTCCCGACACGAAAAAATCCGTATCGGTGTCGTTGTCGAAGTCGTAGGTCTGAATCGTGAGGGCAGCGATTGCAAACGTGTCGGCGACGAGTTCCCATAACGTTCCATGGCGTTGGTAAATGTGAAAATACCCCGCGGTGTCAGCCCCGCTGATCAACATTTCATGACCGCCGTCCTGGTCGAGATCGGCAAACGCAATAACGGATGCTTTCCTTGACACCAGTGTGTCGGCCTGAAAATCAAAATTCCCTTTGTTGAGGAACGCCATCGTGGAAGGGTTGTTGCCGGCCATCCCGGAAACGACAAGGTCGATCGCGTTGTCCGAATCGACATCGGTCACAAGAAATTCGGTGATACCGGATAAGCCCGTGTCAATCGTATCCACCGGAGAAAGCGTTGTCGAGTTGTTTCGGTAAAATGTGATGTGCCCGGATTGTGCGGCGTCCATCCACATCACAACAACTTCGAGCAGGCTATCGTTATCAAAATTCACCCACTGAATGTACCTCGTGTCGGCGCCGCCGGACGCAATTGTCGTATGTCGGGTAAAGTTCTGCGCCACGCCAGAATAGGCGCCAATTACGAATAGAGAGGATATAAGGAGGGTTTTCATCGCGTCAATTCTTTGGTTCAACCTTCTTCAGTTCGAATGTCAAAGGCAGAGAGATCTTGCTCGGAACCGGCCGCTCGTTGTAAGACGCCGGTTTCCACGGCGGCATTTCGTTAATTACGATCAACACTTGCCTGTCAAACGCAGCGCCAAGCGAATTTTCGATCTGCACATCAGTCGGTTTCCCGGTTATATCAATAGTAAAAATAACAGTTACAATGCCCTGGATCGAATCTTTTATGGCCTCGGCCGGATATTTCAATTCCCTGCGGAAATACTCGTAAAGCGCCGGATAACCGTCTTTGGGCTCGGCTTGAGTATAGACCGGCGTTGTTCTGGTTTCTTCCGTCGCCACTGCCGGGTCGTTCTTCCCTGTTGCAGGGAGCTTCGCCCTGTGCCCGGAACGGTCATTGCGTACCCCGGGTTGATTTTCGCCGGATACGACTTTTTCGTCGGGAATTTGGAATTGTTCTTCGGCATCCGGCTTGAGGGATCGTGTAATTTCAGCAACCGAATCGGTGGGATTCTGAGCCGGGGTAGCGCTTTTTAGCGTTTCATGAGGCGTATCGGACCGAAGTCTTATTGCGAGGATCACGAGAATTGCCAATCCAGTAAGGCTGAGCAATGTATTGCGAGTGATCCTGGCCCGCCGTTGTTCGCGGATCAGCCTGTTGCGGTCGAGCAGAAGCTTGTCAAAATCCATGAATTGCTGGATTTCATTATCGGTGACTTCTGGCCGCGATTTCATTGTTGTCAGTTTTTTCTTCATTTTCCCACAAACAGTTTCTTCATTTTTTCAAGGATCCGGTAGGTACGCACTTTCGCATAGGTTTCCGTGATATTGAGGATCTCGGCAACTTCCCTGAAGGGTCGCCCTTCGAGGTATCGAAGTTCCACCACCTGTAACTCGTCGGGTTTAAGCTTTTCGAGGATTACCGGAAGCCTTGCTTTCATCTCTTCCTGGAAATTTTCTCCGAACATTTCCTCGTAAAGGTTTGCGACGTGGAAATCCTCGAGCACCACAAGACGGGCCCGCTTGTTTTTACGGAAGTACGAATTGCACTCATTCACCGCAATCCGGTACAGCCAGGAAGAAAAAGGCAGTCCCCGGAACGTGAACGCGTTTATATTGACCAGGGCTTTGAGAAAAACCTGCGAAGTAATGTCGGCAGATTGCTCTTTTTGGCCGATCCGGTGAAGCACGAATAAAAAAATCGGCTTATAATATCGCTCATAGATCGCACGAAAAGCCTGCGGATTATTTTTGGCTTTCTCGATAATCTCCTCTTCGAGAACGAGTTGCTTTTCTGTTGAGATTTCTGGCTTCAAGTGTATGGATCGCTTGTTTCAGGATCTAAATCAAAAGGCTACAAAAAAGATACACGGATGTGCCAAATTTTTGTGGATTATGAATGAAAAAAGGGAACGATTGTCGCTCCCTCTTGTTATCTTTGAAGTGTCTAAAACGTGGCTTTTATGAAATCCATTACCCGAGGTTTCCTGCCGGAAATCTTCAGCAACCCAATTAGCCGGAATCTCATTATCATTTTTGTAGCAACGCTGCTGGCTGCGATCTTCATCGTCACAGCTACCATCGTGCTATTCAATCAATGGTGAGCCATTACCGGCCGGGCTGAGACCCATTCTTCACCATCCTCGAAGACTTCTTTCTTCCAGATTGGAGCCTTTTGTTTGATGGCGTCGATGATGAATTCGCAAGCATCGAAGGAATCTGCCCTGTGCGGCGTTGAAACGGCAACCACCACCGAAACCTCCCCGGGCTTCAGGGTTCCGATTCTGTGACATACCGCCCATCCCAGCAAGGGCCATCGGTGCGATGCTTCATCAATTATCTTGCGAATTTCCGCAACAGCCATAGACTCGTACGCCTCGTACTCCAGCCAAAGCACAGATTTACCATGCGCATTGTTGCGCACGGTACCGATAAAAACATTAACTGCTCCGGCACCTAAGCTCGAAGCAGTATCAATGACCTTTTGAATGTCAATAGATTTTTGGGTGATTTTTATCATATTATAGACGGTTCAGTCCAACATCATATTGTCTTAAACTAAATGTAAGGAGATCACCTTCAAATATCAAGGCAATCCCTGTATTTCGTGTGAGCAAAATCGAGGCCCGTGCTAACCCCCGCTTACCGGTGGTATCAAGGCGATCTCGTCGTGCTCACTGATTGCGCTCAGATCATCGGCGTACGCGTTGTTAACCGCGATCAAAAGCGACCGTAGTTCGACCAGGCCGGGATATTTTTTCTGCAACTCGTTCCTCAGTGCCGCAACCGTTTGTCCTTCCAACTCTACAACAGTTTCCTTCCCCCCAACGATGTCTTTGGTAATACCAAACGCCTTAACTTTATACTTTCCCATACGTTCTCAAATAATCATTGTGTATCTTGTAATCTGGTTTTTAGAAGAATTTCTGTCTGACCGCCCGACCTGCAGCTGCACGACCGTTGCAAAGTTAGCTGAAAGACCGAAAGTAATGAATCCAAACTGACCGCGGTGAACACATTATTCGATAACCATGGGCGTCCGCTGAATTATCTTCGCCTGGCTGTCACAGACAGGTGTAACCTGCGTTGCTTTTACTGCATGCCGGAAGAAGGTGTTCATTACCTGCCGAAAAGGGAGCTGCTGACTTTCGAAGAGATGACGCGCTTAATCACCTTGCTTGCCGCGATGGGGATCTCCAAGGTCCGGCTGACCGGAGGCGAACCTTTTCTGAGAAACGACTTGATGTCGCTGATACGCAACATGGTGGAAATTCCTGGCATACGCGAGTGGCACATTACAACAAATGGTGTTTTGACTGGCCGATACATTGCCGACCTGGTGAAACTCGGTGTGGGTTCCGTAAACCTCAGCCTGGATACCCTCGATCCCGAACGTTTCAAGCGCATTACGCGCCGGGACGAATTCGATGCGTGCATCTCTACCCTGGAGCAACTCGTGGATCATAACATCCCGGTGAAGGTCAACGCCGTGGTCATGGAAGGTAAAAACACCGACGATATTATTCCGCTGGCTTTGCTGACGAGAACCAAAAACGTATCTGTGCGCTTTATCGAGGAAATGCCTTTTAATGGCTCGGGACAAACACATCCCACATGGTCGTTCCGTAAGATTGTCGATAAGCTGCAAACATATTTTCCCGAAATGTATAAAGTGCCCGATCCGGCAAATTCGACATCCGCCAATTATCAGATCCCGGGACATCGCGGCAGCGTCGGGGTGATTGCCGCGTTCAGCCGGACGTTCTGTGGCACGTGTAACCGGATACGTCTCACCGCACAAGGGATGTTGAAAACCTGCCTGTACGATGAGGGTGTCCTGGACGTCAAGAAATTAATGCGTGCGGGGATGAGTGACGACGACTTGAAGCTAACTCTTACCTCGGCATTTCACAGCCGGCCATTGGATGGTTTCGAAGCGGAGGGCCGCAGGAAGCAGCTCGCCCCCGTACACGAATCCATGTCAAGCATCGGCGGATACCCAATTTCATTGGAGCACATCGTCATCCTTTCAATCTGCTTTTTCGCCATTGCGCTGATCTATGCTTCAGTCGGATTTGGCGGAGGATCGAGCTACCTGGCCCTGCTTGCGCAACCCGTTTTTGCGTTCTCACAAGACATGATTCGACCGACAGCTTTGTTCTGCAACATCGTCGTGGTCACCGGGGGAACGATCATCTTCGCGCGGGAAAAAAAAATCGACTGGAGCGAAATCTGGCCGTTCCTGGTGGCCAGTGTCCCACTTGCATATGCAGGCGGGTACATGCGTTTACGCGATGACCTTTTCTATACATTGCTCGCTGTGACCCTGATCGGCTCTGCGTTCTTTCTTTGGATGCAGCCCGACAAAACAGCAGCCACCAAACGATTAAATAATACGCCGGTAAATATTTCACTCGGTGGAGGAATCGGATTTCTTTCGGGGCTCGTCAGCATAGGGGGCGGAATTTTTCTCTCTCCGATTCTTCACATTATCCGGTGGGCAGAAGCGAAAAAGATTTCCGCCCTGGCGACCATTTTCATCCTGGTGAATTCGCTCAGCGGCCTGGCAGGCCAGTTCGCGCGGGGCACGCATGAACTCAAATGGGAGTTTCTTATTCCGCTGCTGATCGCCGTCCTCGCCGGCGGCCAGATCGGGTCACGGCTGGGGGCAAAGCGCTTTCATGCCGTTCAAATCAAGCGTGTGACCGCCATTCTGGTGTTTATCGCCGGGCTCAATATTCTTCGGGATCACCTCTGACCAGTGGCGCCATCGACCAGGTACAGGTCGAGCTGTTGGACCTTGGGATCAATTTCCGGTGACAGAGTAAAGAAAACATCCAGGGCTTTTTTTTCACCGATCATCCGGAATGTGCCGCGAAGCTGGTTCTGCGGAACAAGCGGTTCAATGGCAACGATCTTGCCTGTCTCTTGTAAGACCTCGCCGGCATGCCGCATCCACGATTCGCGCGAGCGGTCAAGAAAAAAATTCTCAGCAAGTATTTCCGCACCGAGCTTTTCATCCCAGGATGACAACAACGAGATGAGCTGCTCTTTCTTCCTGGTGAGAATGTCTGAAGGCGGAATGGCCCGCGGCTGAAGTTTCGCGATGGCCATCAGCGTATCGATCACCCTTGCATTGACCGAGCCCGCATTTGCGTAGGTCTTATTTGCAAAGCAGATGACACCGATGCCATAGTCGGGATAGAACCTGTATTCGCTGCCAAAGCCGGGCAGGCCGCCGCTGTGAGAGATGCGCACAATGCCCTTGCAATCCTGCCGCACTCCGAGTCCGTACGCATACCCTGAAACAATCGGGCACGGTTCTCCCCGTGCTGTTTTCGCATCCGCGAACAGCGTCGGCAGAAACGGCCTGTGCATTTCGCGCAGGGAGCTTCTGGCCACCGGGCCGGTATCGGCTTCGCTTGAAGGCGGCAACGCTGCCAGGTGTAGCGCCAAATACTTGCTGAAGTCGTCGATCGTCGTGATCAGGCCACCCATCGCCCCGTAAGCGCCATCGTGCAGCATCGGCTCCTCCTTCCATTGTTCATCCTCCCACCGATATCCTATTGCCAGCCGGTCTTTGGGTACGTTCGCGTACTCCCATTTTGTGTCCACCATCCCAAGTGGTTTCAGGATGATGTCGTCAATATATTTTTGATACGGCACGCCGGAGACACGTGTAACGATGTTGCCCAGTATCGCATACCCGAGGTTGCTGTATTCAAAACGGTGGCCGGGAATGTTTGAAAAAGCGACGCCCTGCTTCAGAAAATCGATGAGCTCCTGATCTGTATCCTCCAGCTGCCGGTCGCCCCAGGGATTATCTTCCGGAAATCCAGCAGTCATCGTCAGCAAATTCTGAATGGTGATCTTCGGTGCATCCGCGGTGAGGTATTTAAAACCCTTCATTTCCGGGATGTATTTTTCCGCGGGATCTGTCAACGCAAGCTTACCCTCGTCGCGCAGCCTGACGATCGCCATCGCCGTAAAGCTTTTTGTCATCGACGCGATCCGGAACATCGATGCAGTTGTTGCGGGCAGCTTTTTTTCAATGTCGATGACGCCGGTGGCCCCGGAGTGAACCAGCTTTCCATCGAACACGATCCCATAAGCCACCGCGGGGAAGTTGTTTTGTTTCGCATGTTCAGCATAAAACTGATCCACGAGGGGAAATGCCCGCTTGAGGCGTTCCAACCTGTTGGAATCCTGAAACTGCGGAGGCTTGTAACCGACTACCGTGTTGACGGGCTCGCGCGTCGTCATTGGAGTTTGGGAACAACGGATGCCGAGGAGCATGACGATGAGAATTACGAATAACCGATGCATTTGCGAAGTTTTATGAAGTTGATTTGGCAGGCGACGCGGGGTAGAGATAATTCGCGCCCTGCGGTCGCCGCGTGTTTTAATTTAACCAATCCTTCCTATTTTGCGCCCTGGAAATCCCAAATCATGAAGAAAATTAACTTTTTCGACCACGTCCTGCCGCACATCGTCGCTGTGGCCGTGTTTCTGCTTGTGACATTCATTTTTTTCAAGCCTGTTTTTTTTGAAAACAAAGTGCTGTCGCAGCCGGATATTCAGCAATTTCAGGGCACCTCGAAGACGATCGTTGACTACCGGGAAGAGACGGGCGAAGAGGCGCTTTGGGCCGAGTCGATATTTTCCGGCATGCCCGCCTACCTGGTCAGCGTAAGTTGGGGAAACACGCCCATCAGTTATCTTAAAAACATCCTCTCCCTTTGGCTTCCGCATGCTGTCAACAACATTTTCCTATCCTTTATTTGTTTCTATATTTTGCTGCTGTCGTTTGGGGTGAGACCTTACCTGGCGATTGGCGGTTCCCTCGCCTTCGGACTCAGTTCGTACATGATCATCGGCGTTCTTGCAGGTCACAATGCGCGCGTCGGCGCGATCGCGTTCATGCCGCTGGTGCTGGCGGGCATTCACCTGGCATTCACCAGAAGCAGAATCCTGGGATTTGCCGTTACAACCGCGGGCCTTGCGCTTCACTTTCGCGACAATCACCTTCAGATGACCTACTACCTGTTGCTGATCGTTGTTGCGTACGGGATTGTGCAGCTGGTCTCGGCGATCAAGACCGGGACACTGCCACGTTTTTTCAAATCCACGGCCGTGGTGACCCTTGCGGCCTTGCTCGCCATGGGTACATTCTTTGGGCCATTTTGGGCGATCACCGAATACACGGCATATTCGATCCGGGGCAAGTCAGAGCTTTCATCTGGAACGGACTCGAGGAGTAGCGGGGAGACTTCGGGCTTGAGTAAGACCTATGCGTTCGATTACAGCAATGGTATTCTCGAGCCAATGACTTTGCTGATCCCAAACTTCTATGGTGGCAGCACAACAAGCTCTGTCCTGGAAAACCGGCAAGGCGAGACATTCAAGGAGCTGCAACGACTCGCCAATTCGGGCGACCAGCAGACGCTGAATCA
>DASPNN010000350.1:0-2520 GCA_035626495.1 Chryseosolibacter sp. | reverse complement strand
CGACCAGTAAATTTCCCACGCGGATACCACTGATATAAATGGTTTGGCGCCGTTCTGCGCATTTGCCGAATTTGGATTACCCTAAGCAATACCTGAATTATGACTAAACTGTTCTATGCGGTGCTCTTCGTGCTGGGCACTTCTGCCGTGATGGGTCAGACCCTGTTGGATAGCGCGAAGGTGAAAACCGACAGCACAAAAAAAGAAAAAAAGAATCGTGAGTTCCTCCCGCTGGATCCCGCGCGGCGGATCCCGATAAAAAGCACGGAAGGATCGTGGATGTCTCTCGATGTCAGCCCGGATGGGTCGACCATCGCCTTTGATTTTCTCGGCGATATTTACCTTCTCCCTTTTTCAGGCGGCAAGGCGAGACCGTTTCTCAAGGATATGTCTTTCGAATCCCATCCTAAGTTCAGTCCCGATGGTAAGCATCTGCTTGTTATATCCGACAGAAGCGGCGGCGAGAATGCCTGGCGTTTTTCACTCGACCGGAAAGACTCCTTGCAAATCACAAGGAACGGCAACTCCGATAATTTCCAATCAGCGGAATGGACGCCCGACGGCAACTACATCGTTGCATCAAAAGGCAGACGTAACCTCAAGCTCTGGATCTTTCACAAGGATGGCGGCGGCGGCGCCCAGCTGATCACAAAACCAGACAACCTGAAGTCGATCGAACCCGCTTTCGGGAACGACGGCCGCCATATTTACTTTTCGCAGCGCACGGGCGCATGGAACTACAATGCGCAGTTGCCCCAATACCAGGTCGCCTTGTACGATCGTGAAACCGGCGAGATTGACACGAGGACAAACCGTTATGGCTCCGGGTTCGCACCGACGCTTTCACCCGATGGAAAATGGCTCGTTTACGGTTCGCGTTATAACGACCAGACCGGTTTGGTCATCCGCGACCTGAAAACCGGCGTCGAGCGCTGGCTTGCCTACCCCGTACAGCGCGACGAACAGGAATCGATCGCACCGATGGGCGTGCTGCCCGCCATGTCATTTACGCCCGACAGCAAAGAAGTAGTGGCATCGTACGGAGGAAAGATCTACCGGATTCCCATCGCCGGCGGAGACGCGATCGAGATCCCTTTTGAGATCAACACCGAGATCGAGCTTGGGCCCAAGCTCGAATTCAAATATCCGATCAAGGATGAACCGGAAATGATCATCACTCAAATCCGCGATGGCAAGGTTTCACCGGATGGAAAGCATTTGGCTTTCACAGCACTGAACCGCCTTTATGTCATGGAATTACCGGCGGGAACCCCGCGCAGGGTTTCGAATTTTAATTTTACGGAAGCAATGCCCGCATGGAGCCCAGATGGAACGCAGCTGGTCTGGGTGAGCTGGGAGAATAAAGGCGGGAGCGTGTATAAGATCAACATGAAGGCCAAAAATGCGATACCCCTAAAGCTGACCCCAAGCCCAGCCCTTTACACACAGCCGGCTTGGTCTGCCAATAACCGTATCGTTGTGATGATCGGCTCTTCACAGTTTTTTGAGGACGCTGAAGGACCTTTCGCATTTTCAAGCCAGGAAAACCTCGCATGGATCTCGGCGGATGGCGGGCCAGTCAATGTCATTGATAAGGCGAAAGGGCGGTCCCTTCCGCATTTTGTGCGAGCGGACGATCGGATCTATTTGTACCATTCACAGAAAGGGCTCGTGTCCGTCCGCTGGGACGGTACCGACGAGAAGGCGCATGTAAAAGTATCCGGAATCACCACGTACGGAACGACCTTTGACCAGCATTGTATGATGGTCGAGTCGGAGATGGAGCCGCAACGCGAACCGTCGAACGCTGATTACATTATCATGGCGCCTGAGGGTGAGCAGGCGCTTGCCCAGGTGAACAACGAAATTTACATCGTGACGGTGCCTAAAGTCGGATCGGAAACTCCCAAGATCTCTGTCGCCGACCCTGCCAATGCACAATTCCCGGCACGCAAGCTCACAAAGATCGGCGGACAATTCGCCAGCTGGAGCAATGACGGGAAAAAGGTTTATTGGTCGATCGGCAACGCGTTTTTCACCTATGACATCGCTTTGGCGAAAGCTAAAGAAGACGAGTTACGAAAAAAGAAGGAAGCGGAGGAAAAAGCCCGCGCAGACAAAGACCGTAAGGAGGGTAAAGAAGACAGTACGGATGAGGACGGCAAAAAAGAAAAACCGGAAGATGGATATATGCCGAGTGAGCTCCGGGTAAAAGTCTCCGTGCCGCGAGACATTCCGGATGGGAGAGCGTTGTTGATGAATGCCCGCATCATCACGATGAAAGGAGACGAAGTCATTGAGTCGGGAGATATACTGATCGAAAAAAACCGAATCCGGAAAGTAGGTGCAGCTGGTTCGATTCCCGTTGACGCGAGTGTTCAGAAAATTGACCTGAGGGGCAAGACCATTATCCCGGGTTTCATCGACACACACGCCCACATGTGGCCGTCCTGGGGAATCCATATGAATCAGGTCTGGATGTACGCAGCGAACCTCGCATACGGTGTAACTACGACAAGG
>DASPNN010000349.1:0-2193 GCA_035626495.1 Chryseosolibacter sp. | reverse complement strand
CCAAGGAGGTTAATCTTACCGGTTTGAAAGGCCCGGTCACCGTCGCCTTCGACAGCCTGATGATCCCGCACATATTTGCCGAAAATGACGACGACCTCTACTTGGCTCAGGGCTACGTGACCGCCATGCATCGCCTTTGGCAGATGGAATTTCAAACGCATGCCGCTGCCGGCCGGGTTTCAGAAATTATCTCCGGCCCCGCAATTCTGAACTTCGACCGCACCCAGCGCCGGCTGGGGATGGTGTACGGCGCGGAAAAGGCGCTGGCGTACATGGCTGAAAACGATACGGTGCGCAGAATGGTTGAGCAATACACCGCCGGCATCAATCAATACATTCAATCTCTCGAATACGAAAACCTTCCTTTCGAATACAAATTGCTCGACTACAAACCAGAAGCCTGGACACCGCTCAAATGCGCATTGCTGCTCAAGAACATGGCACAGACCCTCAACATCGGCGACAAAGACATCGAGATGACGAACGCGCTCAAATTGTTCGGAAAAAATTATGTCGATCTCTTATACCCGGATTATGAGGACGTCGGGGATCCCATCGTCGACAATGCCGGCAAATGGGCTTTTGAGCCGGTATCCCTCGATACGATTCCGCTGGCAGTACCCGAAGAATTCATCAGCATCACAAAGGCTCCAGGTCCTGATCCGACAACCGGGAGCAACAACTGGGCTGTGGCGGGCACGAAGACTGCCACAGGAGCACCGATCCTCTGCAACGATCCCCACCTCAACCTGCAGTTGCCTTCAATCTGGTATGTGATCCAGCTTCATGCACCGGGCGTAAACGCAATGGGCGCGTCCCTCCCAGGCGCACCCGGAGTCGTGATTGGATTCAATGACTCGATTGCGTGGGGCATGACGAACGCACAACGCGACCTGGTCGACTGGTACCGGGTCAGTTACGAGAATGGAAAGCGCGAAAAGTATAAACTCGGCAACGAATGGGTACCGGTTCGCAAAGTAATTGAAGAGTTTCGGGTCAAAGACGGAAAATCATTCTTTGACACCGTGAGCTACACCACCTGGGGCCCTGTGACGTACGATCAGACCTTCCATGCGGAAAAGAATTTGAAGGATTACGCATTCCGTTGGATCGCGCACGATCGATCCGAAGAGATCATGACCTTATACAAACTCAATCGCGCAAAAAACTTTGATCAATACATGCGGGCCCTGGACCATTTTGCCTCACCCGCGCAAAACTTTGTGTTCGCTTCCGTCAGTGGCGACATTGCCATCCGGATTCAAGGCAAATTTCCAGTCCGGCGCCCCAATGAAGGGAAATTTGTACTCGATGGCAGCAACCCCGAGAACGGGTGGCTCGCATTTATTCCCAATGACCAGAACATTCTTCAAAAAAATCCTCCTCGCGGATTTGTCAGCTCCGCCAATCAATACCCCGCTGATAAGACCTATCCTTACTTCATTACGGCAACCAGTTACGAAGCTTACAGGAACCGGAGGATCAACGCGCTGCTCAATGAGAAAAATAGCATTACACCACAGGACATGGTGCGGATGCAGTCTGACAACTACAACCTGAAGGCGGCGGAAAGCCTGCCTGTTTTCCTCAGCCACCTGGACACAACAAGCCTGAGTCCAGGCGAGCGCATCGCGTACCGGAAGCTGAAGGCCTGGGATTACTTCAACACCGCTGATTCCGAAGCTGCATCATACTATGAAGCCTGGTGGGATGCCCTCATGCCACTTGTGTGGGATGAAATGAAAAGGGAAGACCTGAATCTGCGCCGCCCCACTACGTTCACGACAATCAAGCTGATACGCGACAACCCCGCTTTCGAATTTTTCGACCGGCTGGACACCAAAGACCAGAAGGAGACCGCGCGCGACGTGCTGCGGAAGGCATTCTCTCAAGGCGTGAAAGATGTCGCTGCCTGGATGGACGATCAGCGCAAAAATGGCGGCGAGCCGACAACAGCAGATTGGGCATCGTTCAAAGGCAGTTTCATCGGCCACGTCCTTCCCCCGCTGAGGGCTATGTCAATTCCCGTCAGGACTGGTGGCAATCACGATATTGTCAACGCGCACTCGCGGACTCATGGCCCATCCTGGAGAATGGTTGTAAGCCTGGAAAAAAGCGGTGTCAAGGCATGGGGAACCTATCCGGGAGGTCAGTCGGGCAATCCGGGAAGCAGGTTTTACGACAACTTATTGC
>DASPNN010000348.1:0-3748 GCA_035626495.1 Chryseosolibacter sp. | reverse complement strand
CAATTTTTCTAAACCTTCCCGGGTAATCAAGGGTGTTTTCATAGATCGGTTTCGCGAGGTGTGTGCCGCGGTTATTTCGCCGCTGCGGGGCTACAAATATATGGTCCGTTCATCGTATCAATTTCAAATTCTTTGCCACGGCCTCACATTATTCCATGAAGCTTCTTTTTTATGTGTCCTTAGGACCCAGGATCGAACAGCGTCTCAGGGCTAAAAATACGGCTCGAATGGTTGCAAGGTGGCCAAATTTAATCTCCGGACATTAGTTGCTTATGGATGGCCTTTACCAGCGACTTTTTTCCGCGGGCGTCACCCATAATTTGCCAGATCATGACCCCGGAAGCTTTTTGCTTTGCCAGCTGTGTCTTTGCAATGATAGTAGCCTTCCCGTTGTAATACAGCACCCGCCCGTCCGGCAAGATCAATTCATCTTTTTTATCGGCGCGCTTAAAACGTTTGACAATTTCCCGATAATTCATACTACCCGGCTCAAGTTTCCCGGAAGGGTCGAAGCTGTATCCGTAAAACGGCACTCCAAGCGTCAGCTTTTCGCGGGGGATTCCACGCCCGAGGAAATAATCCAGGTCTTCGACGGCCGCCTCATAGGGTGCGTGAGGTCCGGGTTTGTCCGGGCGCCACGGCCCGGTGCGGTCGTAGCTCATGACGTTGAGCAGATCGAATTGCGCCAGGGCATTGTCTGTGAGTTGATCTTTGTAGTATATAGCGGTCGCTGCCGTCAGCATTTTGCCACTACTGTGCAGCCGATCCTTCAATTCACTCACGAACCCCTCATAGTTTTCGTCAATCAGGGCGCCTTCCAGGTCTACGTCGATGCCATCGGCATTGGTTTCGATAACAATATCGACCAGGTTTGAAATCAGGAGTTGTCTTTTAGCGGGCTTCAGCAGCTCGTGGTATTGCGGTTGCGGACTTCCCCCTCCAATCGAAAAAAGCACCACTACGTTCTTTCCATGCGCCCTTTCGATGAAGGGCTGAACCATCTTCGCATCCGGCGGAAAATTACCCAGCGAGTCCGGATTGAGAAACCAAAGGTTGATATGCGTCAGCTGTCGAAGTGGTAGCTTGTCGTTTTCGGTCTTTGCCCTCTGAAGAGAATAGTATCCGACGAGCTTCGGATATTCGGGCTGCGCGAGCATTTGTAATGGGAAGCTAAACGATAAAGCTGTGAGCAGGAAATAGACGATAAAGCAGGAGCGGTGTAGGCAGAACGCGGTTCTCATTGCTGATGGATGTCTAAGATATGCACAGTAATAAACGAAAGATTTTGATCGGGTAAAAATGGCTGCGCAACGCAGGTGCCTGCGATTGTATGCGGCTGCTCCCGTCACGGCTTTGCGGGCCCGTTGTGTGAACCGACACACCCAGCTTGTTGATGACGCCTTTATGCTGATTGAACAACGCTGAGGCCGCGGTGGAGATACTGACGAAGAACATGTGTAGTGACGCGACCGATTCCCTCAGTGACGGCTTTCCCCCGGCGACGTCGGGCATTTTTCACGACCAGCCCGCATGCCTGGTCCGGAAAACTTTGTCATCATCTGCGTCGAACCAACGGGAAGTTATCCACCACCCAAAAAAAAGATTTCCACAAAAGCTTGATTAAATGATGAAATGCCGCTTTTTTTGTGAATATCTTGTTGACAAGTCTAAAACCTAGACGCAAAAAAAGAGCTTGCCGGGAAAAACAGGAAACGCTATGGCAATTGCGAATACAATTTTTTAAGCCCCGAGCAAGCTCTTTTATTTCTCAAGTATACAGATAAGCGCTCATTTTCAAATTCCTCCCCACCCTTTTTCTTTCGAAAGTCGCCCAAACAATGTCGGTTGAGAGTCTAACGCGCGGGCTACCGGACCACATCTGGTGACGGCCCCAGTTCCTAGCGCCGATAGAGATCGGCGCTTCATGCGGGACACCAACATTCGTTAGGCTGCGATGTGCTGCTTCTTTTTTACCAGTCGAACTTTCCTCCGTCAGGCGATCCCAAATCCTTTAATTGCCTATTTTTGTTGCTTACAAAAAATCGGGGCTCGATGTTTTTCGCAAAGATAAAGGAACGCAGATCTGGAATCTTACTCTACGGAATCACTCCGCCAAAAGCGAACGCCGAGGCAGATAAAGTGGCCGAGGCCGCTGTGAAGACGCTCAACAGACTTCGCCTGCAAGACATCGACGCGCTCGTTGTGTACGATGTGCAAGATGAGTCGGCGAGAACCAGCGAAGAGCGGCCATTTCCATTCAGCAACGCCCTTGATCCATTCGATTACGCCTGCGACTATCTTAAGGCGCTCTCAGTTCCGAAAATAATCTATCGCCCGGCCGGCAAGTTTTCGAAAGATGAACTCGCAACGTGGCTTCAGGGTGTTCATGCAAATGGATTCTGCCCGGTGTTCGTCGGACTACCGTCACCGGATTTTGTCCCGAAGACCACTTTGAAAGAAGCGTATGCCCTTTGGAGAAAATACGAAACCACGTCGGTTATCGGGGCGGTTACTATTCCGGAACGACACGCGATATTAAAAGATGAAGATTTACGCATTATCGACAAGGTCGACTCGGGTGTGTCATTCTTCATATCGCAGTGTATTTTCAATGTCGAATACACCAAACAGGTTCTCGACGACCTCTTGACCGCGTGTGGAAAACAAAGTAAAAAAATTCCGACGATCATCTTCACGCTCACGATCTGCGGCTCCGCGAAAACACTGGAATTCATGGAATGGCTGGGAATTCACCTTCCCGGCGATATCAAGGCGGAGCTGATGGCCATACCGAATCCCGTCGCGCGTTCCGTCGAAATCGCGGTCAACATCGCGAAAGGCCTCATCGATTATTGCAAGCAACGCGACATCCCCTTCGGCTTTAACATTGAAAGCGTGGCCGTCAGGAAAGAAGAGATTGATGCGTCTATCGGTCTGCTCAACACAGTTCGCCATTTACTTCAATCCCAAGGTCTTCGAGCCGATTTACAAAAAACACTTCTTGCGACATCGCAGCCCGTTGATTAGCCAATGCAATCGCTGAAGGCGTAAATGTTGCATGAAAAGTGGCACGTGCCATTCTGCCATCGCACGTCTCGCCCGGCAGGCTGAATTTCCCGCGCCAATAAGTGTGCATTGTCCATTTACGTATGTCAGCAGCCAATCCCTCCGCAAAATAGCCGGAAAACGCCCGCACATAGACGCGAATCGCCCTGGCGGAAGAAGGGTGAGCGCTTAAATTTGATCCATGGTTAATAAAAGAAATCCACCATGAGCAAAATCAAAGACACGTTGGCCAAACTCGAATTCGCCCAGATCGGCTGGGTGGTGCCGGATATTAAAGCCACGATACAATTTCTGTCGAAATCTTTGGGTGTAAATTTCCCTGAGCCATACCGTTACAGCGCGGAGGATTTGAACATAAAATATTATGGGAAAGTTGTGCCCAGCGACGGGTTGACGTCGCAAATTTACAACGGTGGTTCATTCCTGGAACTCATTCAGCCCCTTTCCGGTAAAAGTGTGTTTCACGACTACCTCGCGAAAAATCCCGCGGGGGGCGTACAGCACCTCGCATTCCGGCTGCCGGTCAGTGAATTCGACGCGGTTGTCAACGAGCTCATTCAACAGGGTTATTCACTGATCGGGGAAGTAGATCATCCGATCGCGCGAATGAAATTTTTTGACACCTACGAAACAATGGGGGTGGCAACCGAGATCATGGGCATTACCCCGGAGGGAAATGAAG
>DASPNN010000347.1:0-2174 GCA_035626495.1 Chryseosolibacter sp. | reverse complement strand
TCATCAAATATGCCGAGGCATTGCGTGTTGTTCTCCTCCGAAAAACGGCACAACAGCTGCATTCCAAGGCATACACCCAGAACCGGTTGTTTCAGCGACCGGATCACCTCGTCCAGTTTGCGCTGGCGCAGGTAGTGCATCGTTGAACTTGCTTCGCCCACGCCGGGAAATAAAACCTTATCGGCTTTCGTGATGGTTTCCGGGTCGTCCGTGATCACGAAATTTACCGATAGCCGTTCCAGGGCAAAGGCCACGGACTGGATGTTTCCGGCGTTGTATTTAATCACCGCTACTGTCATTGTCTTTTTTTTACAGTGTGCCTTTTGTCGTCGGCAGCTGGTTTCCTTCCTTTCGCACCGCCATTTTAATTGCCTTCGCCCACGCTTTAAAGATGGCTTCAATTTTATGGTGCTCATTACTCCCTTCCGCTTTTACATTCAGGTTGCATTTTGCTGTGTCGGAGAAAGACTTAAAGAAATGGTGAAACATCTCCGTCGGCATCTCGCCGATTTTTTCACGATTAAATGTCGCATCCCAAACAAGCCAGGGTCTGCCACCAAAGTCGATGGCCACCTGGGCGAGGCAGTCGTCCATTGGCAGACAGAACCCGTACCGTTCGATCCCGCGCTTGTCGCCGAGGGCTTTCAGAAAGGCCTCTCCGAGGGCGAGGCCGGTATCTTCGATCGTATGGTGTTCGTCGATGTGGAGATCACCGCGCGTTTCAATGTCAAGGTCGATGTTGCCGTGCCTGGCGAGCTGATCCAGCATGTGGTCGAAAAAGCCGAGCCCAGTGGAGATTTTTGATTGCCCGTTGCCATCCAGGCCCACGGTGATCCTGATCTTAGTCTCCTTCGTCAGGCGTTCGACTGTAGCCGTGCGGGTGTTCTTTGTAACCTGCTGATAGACGTCTCGCCAATTGGTTGTGACGAGCGCACAAAAATCCGATAGCTGTTGCTGTTCGACCTGCGGAGCCAATGAGCCATTGTTGATCAGGATGGCGCGCGCTCCGAGGTTTTTCGCAAGGATGACATCCGTGATGCGGTCGCCGATCACATAGGAGTTCTTAAGGTCGAAGCCGCCTGTTAGGAATTCGCCGAGCATTCCGATGCCGGGCTTTCGTGTCGGTTTGTTTTCCGAAGGCAATGACCGATCGATGAATGTCTTGGAAAATGTAATTCCTTCGTTCGCGAACGCGCGCAACATTTTTTCATGCGCGGGCCAGAACGTATTCTCCGGGAATCGCTCTGTGCCGAGTCCGTCCTGGTTGGTGACAATCACAAGCTCATAATCTGATTCGTTGGCGATCTTTGAAAGCCAGGCAAACACCCCTGGGTAGAATTCCAGTTTTTCGAGGCTATCGATCTGTTCATCCGGCGGTTCGATGATTAACGTGCCATCCCGATCAATAAAGAGGACTTTTTTCATAGGTCTTTAATGCTTGAATGAGTTGTTGGTTTTCCGAGCTGGTGCCGACCGTAATCCGGAGACAGTTGTCGCACAGAGATACCCGCGACCGGTCGCGTACAATAATTCCTTTTTCCATCAGGTAATGGTACACGGCGCGGGCATTGTTCATCTTGACAAGAACGAAGTTTGCATCCGAGCGATACACTACCTGGACAAACGACAGGGCTGCGAGGGCGTTTTTAAGTTGGGCGCGTTCTTTGAGAATTGACTCAACCCATTGATCCTTTCGTGCGTACGCCTCGAGCGCTTCCGATGCAATCTGCTGTGTGACGATGTTGACATTGTACGGGTACTTAATTTTGTTCAGCAGTGAGATAATATATTCCGAAGCGTAACAGATACCGAGGCGTAATCCGGCGAGGCCCCATGCTTTCGAGAACGTCTGCATGACGACCAGGTTGGGAAAATGCTCGAGCTCTTCGACGAAACTTCGGGTATTTGCGAAGTCTATATAGGCTTCGTCCACGACAACAACTCCGCGAAAAGTTTCCAGCAGGGTCATTACTTTTTCGCGATCCAGAATATTGCCCGTCGGGTTGTTCGGACTGCAGAGAAATATAAGCTTCGTAGAGGGCGTGCACGCGCGCATCACCGAATGAACATCGAGGTCAAAATCCGTTGTTAAAGGCACCTTCTGGATGTTCACCGCATTTACGTCGGCACATACCGCGTACATCCCGTATGTGGGTTCCGCGATGAGGATCGAA
>DASPNN010000346.1:0-3570 GCA_035626495.1 Chryseosolibacter sp. | reverse complement strand
ATCGCAGGCGCATCAGCCCTTCTAGGGGGCGAGCCCGGATCCGACACGTTCCATCCGGACCACATGCCAGATGCGACCCCGGAGACATTCGCAAAAAATATCGCGGTAGACCCCGGGTTTCTCGATCTGATGCACATCCCGCTCCTCGCGGGGAGAAATTTCCAGACCGATAACCCCGCCGACAGAAGCGTCGCTTACATTATCAATGAGACGGCTGTCAAGCAGTTTCAACTTCGTGATCCGATTGGCGAAAACTTTCGCCGGCGTGGCGACAGCACCGGGAGGATCATTGGAGTCATGAAAGACTTTCATTTCGCCAGTATGAGCGAAAATATTCACCCGATGGTCTTTTACATGGATACGTTGCGTTCGTATCGGTACATGTTTGTCAGGATGCATGGCGATATCCCGGCTGCCATCGATGGCGTAAAGGAGGCATGGGCAAGTGTAATGCCGGAATGGCCGATGGAAGGATTTTTCCAGGACGAATATTTCAACGCGCTCTATAAGCAGGAGGAACAGCTCCAACGGATCACTGGCTGGTTTTCGGTCCTTGCCATGGCGTTGGCTGCACTTGGGCTGCTTGGCTTGTCATCATTCGTGATCCTGCACCGGACAAAAGAGATAGGCATTCGCAAGGTGATCGGTGCGAGTGTGCCGGATATTTTGGTCCTGCTTTCTGCGCATTTTCTGAAGCTGATCTTCTTCTCATTGTTGATCAGCATTCCGCTCACGGTATTCCTCATCGACCAGTGGCTGCAGGGATTCGTCGCGCGAATTTCCATCGGCGCGGGATATTTTCTCGTAGCGGGAATCTGTACCACAGCCGTTGCGTTGATCACCATCGGCTTTCAATCGATCAGGGCCGCGCTAGCCAACCCGGTGAACGCCATCCGCGGCGAATAGTAATCGCGGGCCACCCAATAATCCCCCGGCGCGCACTGGCTGCCAGCCACATGCTCTTTGCGGCTGCCACCAGCATGCGGGTAACACCGTTTGTATATGGCCGCGTGCAGGTCGGTGTAATACGCTTAATTTTAGTCCCGGATCAATACCGGAGCTATGCGCCATTCATTTTGTAGTCACCTTCTTTTTCTGGTCCTGGCGGTACTGACATTTGGATCCTGCGATAGAGAAAAACAAGCAGCCGAAGCCACAAAGGTCGAAAAGCCTGAAGATAACCGGTTCACACCGGTTGCGCTGACCGACCCGGGAGCGTTGGATGAGCCCATGATGTTCCAGGTCGACAAGAATGGTCACGCGTATATTATTGAAAGAAAAGGGGCTTTAAAAAAACTCGATGCGGGTACGAAGGTTGTGTCGGCAATCGCGAAGCTCGAGGTCTTTACAGAAAACGAACAAGGTCTGATAGGGCTTGCGCTCCATCCGGACTTTGAAAAAAACCACTGGCTGTTTCTGCAGTATGCCCCTTTGGAGGAGCGCGTGTTCAAACTTGCGCGTTACACACTGGAAAACGACACCTTAACGGATGAAAAAATTCTCCTGAAAATACCAGTAGATCGCGAGCATACCAGCCACACGGGAGGCGGAATGGCATGGGATGCGAATGGAAACCTCTATTTGACCGTGGGCAATAATACAGGGAACAGGCTTGTGGCGCAGACTGATGAACGACCGGGCAATGAGCACCTTGACGATCAGCGTGGCGCGTCGAGCACAAACGACCTTCGAGGCAAGATCCTCCGGATCCATCCGGAACCCGATGGCACATACTCCATTCCCGATGGCAATCTCTTCCCCCCGGGGACACTGAAGACCCGGCCGGAGATCTACACCATGGGACACCGGAATGTCTGGCGGGTTTCGGTCGACTCTAAAAGAGGTTGGATTTACTGGGGTGAGATCGGCCCGGACAAAGATCTCGATTCCGAGTCGGGTCCCCGTGGATATGATGAACAGAATCAGGCGAAAGGCCCGGGGTTTTTTGGGTGGCCATATTTTATCGCCGACAACCAACCGATCCCAAAATACGACTTTGTCAATGACCGCGTTGGTGAAAAACTCGATCCAGCCAGGCCGAAGAACACCTCACCGAATAATACCGGACTCGTTGACCTGCCCCCTGCCCAGCCTGCGTTGATTTATTATCCATATGCTGCTTCCGAAAAATTTCCTCTGGTCGGGTCGAGCTCACGCTGCGCCATCGGTGGTCCCATCTACCACCGTGATGATTTTAAAGGTGCAACGACGCCTTATCCCGCCTACTACGAAGGCAAATGGCTGATGGCCGACTATTCGCGTTTCTGGATCATGTCGGTGACCCTTGACGACGCCGGTAATTACGTGGCCATGGAGCGGTTCGCACCCCATTACCATCCGGTCCAGCCTCTCGATATCAAATTCGCGCCGGATGGCAATCTCTATGTTCTGGAATATGGCAGCAACACCATCCGGTCGTCGATGGAATCACGGCTAGTTCGCGTGGAATATAATCCCGGTAATCGCAAGCCGGAAGTTTCGGCCGCGGCTGACAAGGCAGGGGGCGCAACCCCGCTGCGACTAAGGTTGAATTCATCCGGCACCAAAGATCATGATGGGGACAGCTTGCGATACGAATGGAAATTATGGGAGGGTGATCGGCTGGTCCTTACACGAAACGAATCCGATCCCGTTATCACGATTGATAAACCCGGGGTCTACCGGGCTGCGTTGCGGGCGGATGATGGACGCGGTGGGACAAACGAGGCCGCCGTTGCTGTGGTGGCTGGCAACGAGCCACCCGTTGTCAGGCTTGGTTATAAGGGAAACAAGACATTTTTCTTCGACAATAGCACGATCGCGTATTCGGTTCATGTGGAAGATCGGGAAGACGGCGATTTACACAAAACCATCGACCCTTCAAGTGTGGCGATAAGCATCGACTATGTTTCCGGAGGATTCGAGCATGCGATGCTGAGCGTGGCCCACGACGATCTTGACCGCTTCAGCCGGTTTGCAGTAGCCAGGGCGTTGATCCGCAGCAGCGACTGCCGCAGCTGCCACACCGTGGATCAAAAAGCCGTTGGCCCTTCCTTCAAGCAAATCGCGGCGAGATACCGTTCCACCGCCGCAGACCTCGACACCCTGGCGGCAAGGATCCGCCGTGGGAGCACGGGGATTTGGGGCACTGATAACAACATGCCAGCGCATCCCACAATTTCCGTAAATGATGCGCGCAATATCGTCAACTACATCCTGAGCTTGAACGAACGCAATATCCGTCCTCGCCTGCCAATGAAGGGCACCCATCCGGTCCGAATCCCCAAAGAAGACAAGGGCAAAGGAACACTGATCCTGCGGGCATCGTATACCGACCGCGGTGCCGGCAGCGTCCCTTCACTCACCAGCGATACCGTTGTCATGTTGCGCAGCCCGATTCTCGACCCGGTCAAGGCGGACATCGTTGAAGGAGGCGCCTTGCGTGACCAGCTAGACGAATACGTATTTCTCACCGCGAAATCCGATTCGCGCATCGCATACCGCAATGTAGACCTGACTGGCGTCGCCGCGATACTCTTCCGCGCGAACTGGCATTTGTACGACATTTACGCGGGGGGCCGCGTCGAGGTG
>DASPNN010000345.1:0-4284 GCA_035626495.1 Chryseosolibacter sp. | reverse complement strand
CCATCAAATCCCTCTTTTGTCAGCCCAAAAATTTTGTGAACATTTTCCGACCAGCCAACGGTGTTTCTGGTCACGTCCCATTCCCAGACGCCAAGGTTTGCGGCGTCAAGAGCCAGTTCGATACGCTTCTCGCGATCGCGGGGAGTCCTTCGGTCCATGTTCCCCCTCGTCCTGGAGCTGGACTTGAGTTTTGAAGTTTTTTCGGAAGTTCGCCGTGGGGACGCGCTCTTCTTACTCCCTTTCCTGGGCATACCAATTATTCAAGTCTAAAATATAAAGGAAATTAGACACGGAATGAAGTTATTTAGGGGCCGAGGTAATATTTACGCTGAATTATAAACTTTCTACAATGTTCAAGGAATTCAAGGAATTTGCATTAAGGGGAAATGTGATGGACCTGGCAGTCGGTGTGATCATCGGTGCTGCTTTTGGAAAAATCATCACGTCTCTCGTGAACGACATCGTAATGCCGCTGCTCAACCCGGTTATTCCGGGTGGCGACTGGCGTACCGCAGAGATCGGTCCTGGTGTGAAGATCGGGGCGTTTGCAGGTACCGTGCTTGATTTTGCTCTGATTGCCTTTGTAATCTTCCTGGTAGTCAAAGGAATCAACCGACTCAAACGCAAGCAGGAAGCCGCACCCGTTGCGCCAGCCGAGCTGCCCGCCGATGTTAAGTTACTGATCGAAATCCGGGACCTGCTGAAACAAGACCGGCGGTCATGACTTTTTGAAGCGCCCGGCCACCACCAGATCTTTGCTGCCCGCCACATACTGGTAGAAACCCGTCCCGGACTTCACACCTTTGTGGCCGGCCTGCACCATATTGACCAGCAATGGACACGGGGCATACTTTGGATTACCAAACCCGTCGTGCAGCACATTCAAAATGGAGAGGCACACGTCCAGCCCGATAAAGTCGGCCAATTGAAGAGGGCCCATCGGGTGGGCCATACCCAGTTTCATAACAGTATCAATCTCTTCGACGCCCGCGACACCTTCGTACAACGCGTATATCGCTTCATTGATCATCGGCATCAGTATTCGGTTGGCAATAAAGCCCGGATAATCATTGACTTCAACCGGAATTTTTCCGAGCCTGCGCGAAACGTCCCTGATGACCTTGGTCACCTCATCGGAAGTCCTGTAGCCGCGGATTACCTCCACAAGCTTCATCACCGGCACCGGATTCATGAAGTGCATTCCGATCACTTTTTCCGGCCTCTGGGTGATGGCTGCGATCCGTGTGATCGATATCGAAGACGTATTTGACGCCAGGATGGCATTTGCCGGACATACATCATCGAGGTCTTTGAAGATCTTCAGCTTAAGCTCGACATTTTCGGTTGCGGCTTCAACCACCAGATCGGCTCCGGCAATGCCCGCCTTCAGGTCTGTAAATGTCTGAATATTTGCCATGGCAGAGGCCTTCACGTCCGCTGTAATCGTTTCCTTGGCGACCTGGCGGTCCAGATTCTTTTCAATCGTGGCGAGCGCTTTCTTGAGTGCATCCTGCGCGATGTCGATCAGCGATACCGGATAGCCGGTCTGCGCAAAAACGTGTGCGATGCCATTCCCCATGGTACCCGAACCGATGACTGCAATTTTCTTCATGGCGTTTTTGGATTTTGCGCAAAGATATAATTTTCATCCAAACCGACTGCGCCCTTGCCTTACTTCGGCTTCAGCAGGCCCGCTGTCGTGGCAACTCTTCGCCGGTATCAGCCGCCCGACGTTGGGCAATCACTGAGACGACATACAGGCTTACAACATTATCCAGGCTATTCCACTGCAACTTCTTTCGCCAGTCCCATGGCATTAAAACGGATGACAAGCTTAAGCGACCCGGTGTCGGCGGCCGCGCAATCCGCAGAAGGGCTCAGGTAATAATGGTAGAATTTCTGGTTGCGCTTATACAGCTCGTTGTGATCAGGTTTCCCAAGGACGGCGACAATTTTCATTTCGTCAAGCGCCAGCAGCTTGTCCTTTTGCCGGCGGAGCGCGTCGGTCATGAGGAGGCGTTTGCCCAGGCATCCGTTTCTGTCTTCGGCGAACTTCACTTTGTCAAAACCATCGAGTTCTGGCAATGGTTTTCCGCAGGACGCGATCACCACAGCGATCATTGCCACCTTAAGCCATCTGTATGCGGTCATGCTGCCGTTGGAGTGAAAAAAACCAGAAAAATGAAATCAGGAAATACGACGCAGCGATGAGGTGCAGGGCGGCAGACCACTGGTACCAGTAAGTTAGTCCGCTCAGCATGGCCGGGTACAAGATAACGCGCACAAATTCGGCCGTCTTTACCCACGCGCGTTGCTCAAAGAGCACACCACAATTGACAACGACGATCGCAACCAATGTCGCTATCATCGCTTTTTGTGGAATTGTGAAATTCGCCTGATTAAAAAGGAAAAGCGATGTCCCCGCCAGGCATACGGCAAACTGGAAGAGTACGTAGAGATTGAGCGATAGCGGAGAAGGAGTGTCGTACTTGTGGTAAGTTCGCCTGTCCACCGGTGGCGCTGCGCGATATCCGCCGAGGTACTCAGGCATCCATCCGGGCTTCATAAAAAGGTACTTGACGCGATCAGTCCATTTTGGGATCCGCTTCAAGTCATAGGTCATGTCTGCGTAATGGCTCATGTTGGCCCATACCGCGTTCCAGCTGTTGATCGGTTTCGTAATGCCGTATGTCGGCTTCTCCTCTTCTTCCTGAAACGTGCCAAACATGCGGTCCCAGATGATGAGCGAACCCGCGTGGTTCTTGTCTATATATTTCGGATCACGTCCATGGTGTACACGGTGGTGGGATGGCGTGTTGAAAATGAGCTCGATCCAGCGCGGCAGTTTGCCGATCGTTTCCGTGTGTATCCAGAATTGGTAGAGCGTATTAAGCGCCGCAACCAGCGCAAAGTCGAATGTGTGAAAACCGAGAAATGCGATGGGCAGGCTGAATCCGAAAGTCCAGATCACCTGTAAGGAGCTTTGCCGTAACGCAACGGAAAGGTTATACTCCTCGCTTTGGTGGTGTACCACGTGACCGCCCCAGAAAAGATTCACTTCGTGGCTCATCCGGTGCGCCCGGTAGTAAGACAGGTCCACCAGCAACGCGAGCAATGTCCAGTACCACCAGCTTCTTTCCAGGGTGAAGATTGCAAAATTTTCGAATAGAAATCCATATGCGCCGATGGCGAATATTTTAAGAAACACTCCGCTGAGCTGGGACGTGATTCCGCAGCTCAGATTCGCGATGGCGTCCGGCAGCCGGTATAGCTGCTTGTGAGACAGCCGTTCGACGATGAGCTCGATCCCGATGAGAACAAAGAAAATCGGAATAGACATCACGATGGGGTTAAAGTCGAAGATTGGCTTAAAATCCATGAACGGCTATTTTGCGCAAATTTAATGTTACTTCGCAACTAAAACGAATGAACACATCCGGTTCGCGGCTTTTTGACAGTCGCTTCGGAAATGAAATTGTAAAGTGGTCGGAGGTAAGTTTAAATTCGATTAATTTTGGCGATCAAATTGGTGTTGAATGGTTCTCAAATTATTTAAAGGTCTTTGGTTTGTTTCTGTCCTGATAGTCCTTGCAAACCTGCTTTATGTTTATGCCAGCCTCCCCGAAGAGGTAGTGATACAGCAAGAAGGAGTCGACAGGGTGCTGGCAAACAGGGAATTACTGTTTTATGTGATGACACTGTTGCTGGTGCTTACCAATGCGCTGGTCTATGTGATGCGCAAGTTTCATGAGCAGGACCAAAACTTTCGCGCGTGGTTCCATGGTCTGATTATTACCATGAATATCTTTTTTGTTCTTGGAATGAACGTGATCCAGGTTTATAACAGTGCCGAAAAATTCGATTTCTCGCGCATTGGATTTATAGTTTACGCAAGTGTCGCCCTGGTGATCTGCTGGGCGGCAACCTGGCCGATCTACAGCATTTTCCGGAGACTTGTTGCTAAACAAGTTATTTCATAACCGGCTGTTACAGTTTTGATTTTCAGTGTCTTATAGATTTTTGGCTCATGGATTTTTGTAGGTATGCAGCTGCAAAAATTTTTATTGTGATTCTGAAATTTGTTTTATTAGGGCAAATTCAGCCGCCTGCATACATGGCTGACCATTTTTTCACCTATTCTTGTTGGATTTTTTAGTGTATGGCAAAATCTGAGAAAGAAAACCTGTTCGAATACAATGAAGCGAGCATTAAGTCGCTTGACTGGCGGGAGCACATCCGCCTGCGTCCTGGAATGTACATCGGAAAGCTGGGGGACGGATCTTC
>DASPNN010000344.1:0-13142 GCA_035626495.1 Chryseosolibacter sp. | reverse complement strand
GCTATAGAGTAACATTGTATGAGCACGACAATTTCACCGGCGCTTCACTTGTGCTTACTGGCGACAACTCATGTCTTGTCGGCGCGGGCTGGAACGACCGCACCTCCTCCATCCGGGTTGCCACGAACACCAACAATTTTTCAACAACGATCCAGGCAGAGAACTGGACATTCATGTCCGGCGTACAGACAGAAACCACGCAAGATCCAACCGGTGGCGGGCTTAACGTCGGATGGATCGATGCTGGTGACTGGATGGCGTACAACGTTACGATCCCGGCAGCGGGCACGTATCGCGTGATCTATCGTGTGGCGAGCCCGAACTCCAGCCGCACGTTGCGCCTCGAAAAGGATAATGGAGCGACGCAGCTTGGAACCGTAACGATTCCGAACACGGGGAACTGGCAAGCATGGACGAATGTAGCGCATAACGTGAGCCTGCCCGCGGGGACTTACTCCATCGGACTTGCAACGGCGACCGGCGGATTCAACATCAACTACTTCACGATCACCAACAACCTGTCTGCGCGCTTGAACACAAGCGTATCCGAAACGGCGGAACCGATCGTCGTCGAAGAACGCGCGTTTGTGCTCTCACCCAACCCGGTGAAGGATGAACTGTTTATTACCGATTACGAAAATGTGAGACGGTTGAAAATCTACAACATCCAGGGCCAGGAGCAGATCGTGGTCGAGAAACCTGGACGCTCTATTTCGGTTTCGGCGCTGAAGCCTGGTATGCACATCGCCATCATTGAAAAGACCGACATGTCGATCAAAGAAGAAAAGCTTGTCAAACAATAAGGCGGTACATGATCACAAAAGAGGCGGCTTCGGTTGCCTCTTTTTTTTCTCAACCTCAATCACCCATTAAGATGAAGAGAATTTATACACTCATTGTGGGACTGCTGGCCGCATTTTCGTCATTGGCCGCACTCCCCAACAAAGTTTTTGCTCCGTATGTTGATGTGATGCTGTGGCCTACTTTCAGCCTGATGAGCTGCTTCAATGCAACAGGCCAGAAATATTATACGCTTGCCTTTATCACGGCTGGCAGCAATGGCCAGCCTGCGTGGGGCGGGTCGGTTTCCATGGATCAGAATTTCATGCTCGACCAGATCAATCAGCTCCGGGCGTCCGGTGGCGATGTGATTGTTTCTTTTGGCGGAGCGAATGGCACCCCGATCGATGCATCCATCACGGATGTCAACGCTTTGGTAAATGCGTACCAGTCGGTGATCAACCGCTACGGCCTTACCTGGATCGACTTTGATGTCGAAGGTTTTTGGGTCGCAGACCAGCCTTCCATTGACAGGAGAAACCAGGCGGCCCGCATCCTTCAGAACAACAACCCGGGTTTGCGCATTACTTATTGCCTGCCTGTGATGCCAACCGGTCTGACGGCCGACGGCATAAACGTCATCAACAAAGCGAAAGCCGCGGGAGTCAATATTTATAACGTCAACGTCATGGCTATGGACTACGGCCAGTCCGTAAGCCAGATGGGCTCTGCGGCGATCAGTGCGGCGCAAAATGCCCGTAGTCAAACGGGTCTGAACATCGGCATCACTCCGATGATCGGCAAGAATGACACGCAGAATGAAACTTTCACACTCGCCAATGCAACGGAGGTGCTCAACTTCGCGAATGCAAACGGATTTGTGAATATGATCGCGATGTGGTCGGCAAACCGCGACAACGGAGGTTGCCCGGGTCAGACGACGGCTTCTCCCTCATGCAGCGGATTATCACAAGGTAATTTCGCTTTTATCAACACCTGGAAATCTTTTTCGGGCGGCACAATCAGCGGTGTGGCTACTCTCTACAAAGACTGTAATTTTTCCGGTTCGGCAGTGGCGTTGCCAGTCGGGGATTACACGTTATCGGCGTTGAACGCGCGCGGGGTTCTCAACGACGATATTTCTTCCGTGCGCGTCACATCCGGCTACAAAATCACTTTGTATGAGCACGACAACTTCGGCGGTGCATCAATCGTGGTTACGGGAGAGAACTCGTGTCTGGTAGGGGCCGGGTGGAATGACCGCGCTTCATCGATTCGTGTGGCCACAAACACGGGCTCGTTCTCGACAACCGTTCAGGCTGAAAACTGGACATTCATGTCCGGCGTGCAGACCGAGACGACCCAGGATCCGACGGGCGGCGGACTGAATGTGGGATGGATTGACGCCGGCGACTGGATGGCCTACAATGTTACGATTCCGTCAACGGGGACGTATCGTGTGATTTATCGCGTCGCCAGTCCAAACTCGGGAAGGACGCTGCGTCTCGAAAAAGATGCTGGATCGACACAGCTCGGTTCGGTCACCGTTCCGAATACCGGTAGCTGGCAATCGTGGACCAACGTTGCTCATAATGTGACATTGACAGCGGGAACGTATTCGATTGGCATTGCAACGGCAACGGGTGGATTCAACATCAATTATTTTACAATCACAAATAATTTATCGGCGCGGTTGAGTACGAACGAGCACGCCGAACATGAAAACCCGGTCAGTGTTGAAGAACACGTAGTGATGTTATTTCCCAACCCCGTGAGGGACCAGTTGTTTATCCGTGATTTTGAAAACGTGAAGGCGATCAGGATCTATAACATCCAGGGGCAGGAGCTGATTGTGGTTGAGAAGCCCGGACCATCGGTTCCGGTTGGAGTTTTGAAGCCCGGGATGCACATCGGTGTGATTGAAAAGACGGATGGAAAGATCATGAAGGAAAAGCTGGTGAAGGAATAAGGGGCAGCTGAAAAGCGGGGAGGGAGTGGTGTGTTTCGCCACGGTGAGACTGAGCGCACTGTGGTATTTTTTGAATATTAATCTCCTCCGCCACAACCTCCCCCGCATCCGCTCCCACAACTGCTGTCGCCGGAAGAACATCCGCTGTCTCCACCCCATCCATTGCTATCGGCACCACACGAATTGTCGAACTCGTGACTATAGGTCATGAACGTTCCACATCCTCCGGTATCAACGAGCACCGGTTCGCTCTTTTTCAACTCTTTCATCAGCTCCTCCTCGATTTCTTTCATCAACGTAAACTCAAGCCCGCCGATCAGCAAAATATTGCCACCGATAGCCCGCAGTTTTTCGATTGCCTTATTTCGGTTGGCGGCCATCTCCTGAGCGATGGTGGATTTGAGATCGAGAAGTTCCCGTTCGACTTCTCGCTTCAGATCTGTCCCAATATCGGTGTAAGCGATCCCGCCTAAAAGATCGGTCCACAAGCTCCGGGAAAACGCGCGGGAAAGCATGGGTGAAGTGGAAATCTTTTTCTGCAGTGATTTTTCGGATCGCGCGTTTTCGTAACCCATTTTGACACAGTGCTGGAAGAGCATGCCCATACCTTTGGATTTATGGAAGGCTGCCAGGAAGATCATTTCGTGTGCGAGTCCCGCATAGGCCTTGAAGCGTTTGCCGGCGTATATGTATTTGTAGGTTCTTACCTCGCGGCCGTCGGGTCGCCGTTCAACGTGATCAATGGTCAGCACTTCCTTCAGGAGCAGGTCCATAAAGGTATACTTCAGTAATTCTTGTTTCCCTGCCTTGTCACCCTGGGTGATAAGCAGTGTCTCTGCTGGTGTTAGTTTGGTTAAATTCATTTTCAAAATATTTTTTTAATAATCCAGTTTTTGTTCAGGTCGATCCAGCGGTAGCGGGCCGGCGCGAACCTCGTCGTGGCTTCGGGCCAGATGTCGGCGGGAGGCAGCTTGCCGAAGAGATTGCGGTAATGAAACAAGGTCAACGCGTACCAGTCTTCGAATTTCGACTGTTCCTTTGCGCCGCCTTTTGTCGGCCCATGGTGTACCTCGCGTTTGAGGACGTGCGGGCAGAACTCTTTCCAGTAATCGCGGGTGTACAGCAGGTGAAGGTGCCATACCTGGTCGACGGTCTCGGACGGAGTGAGGGATTGGTTAGTCGCGCAAATCAGAAACATGAACTTTTTGTATTCGAAGATGGCTCGAAATGTAAATTCCCGGGTCCAACCGTTTTCACGGGCGAGCCGGTCGCTGAAACTCAGCGCGGAGGTGTTGTCATCGAGTTCGTATTGCTCGATTGATTTCCAGTGTCGTGATTGTTCGTGTGTCATCCTATTTTTTTTCGGCCAAAAATTCTTTTAAAATTCCTTTTTTAGAGGATTTCATTTGTACCTCGTTTTGATAAGGATTTGGAGCAGGTGACCGGTTTTTCAGTCGTGAAAGAATAACAAGAGGAAAGAAAAGGAAGGAGAGGAAGTTTTATGGTTTTTTAGGACTTCATTCAATTGTATATACGAAACCGACGGGCTCCTGTACCGGATTTCATGTTATGGTTTTGTTAAGAAATGACGGAGAGGTGAACGGTTATTGAACATGCAATTCACCAATCGATCCAAGCACCTTGGCCAATGAACCGGATGAATGCCAGGACCGCATATGGGAAAGGACCGCGGGTGGCACAGAAGATCCATTCGCTGAAATGACTTCTAAATAAATTTCCAGCAATTTCCTGAGGTTCGTGACGGGTTTCGCGGGAAGACGCACGATTATTTCATTCAGCAACACCTCCAGCGCCAGATTATGTTTAGCCGACACGTTCATGAGGTTTGATCCCAGAAGATCGGTCAGCCGTTTCAGCGGTGCGAATTCGATTGCCTGATTGACGCCGATGATCTCTCCAAGCCGGTGTGCATTCAGTGTTTCGCTGGATACCCCTTTGATCCAAAGTTCTCCGGCGAATGACTGGACCGTCTTATCAGCGCTGAGCATACTCATTCCTATAAGCAGGTGCGACATTTCGCCATAATCCGCGTCGAGGTGAACCATTGCTTCGAGGGTCGCGGTAACGATTGCCAGGTCGGTTGTTCCCATGAAGGTGTTGTACTTTAGACACTTGCCCACGACCTGGGCGAGCATAGGCTCTACGTTGTTCGGCATCAGGCAGATGAGACGCGCCATGTCGCGTCCGGCAGCGATGTTGTACTGATTTCTGAAAACGATCGACTCATAAATCCCAGGGCGCGACTGTTTTTTCGCGGCGAACATTCTGGAAAGGAATCCGCGAATAGAATCGCGTGGCTGATACGACTTCTCATTGAAATCCACTATCAGTATGGGTCTTTGCTTTTTTACCTGGACATATTTCCGCCTCTTCTGGTCGTATTCACCGACCGTATAAGTTTCCATCTCGTGGTGCCAACTGAATTTTCCATTGAGGTAATTGATCGGCATTGAAGTCAAATTCATAATCTCACCGGGAATATGATCTCTGTCTTTGGTGGCCGCCGTGAGCACCCAGGTTGCGTGGAGACTAAAAGGTGGCTGCGGCCGGCCATCCCGGTCCATCAGGAATTGCACAAGATTTCCAATTTCGCCCTGGAGCGATGAGCGGGCAAGGTCGAGAAACTTCTTGCTTTCAGACAAGTCACAACGGGATATAGCCACGTGAAAGTCAGTCGTGTCCGGCTCGTGATTTTTCTCCTGGTATAATTTCAGGCGATTGATCAGTACATCGGGCGCGACATATGCGGGCTCGTGTGTTGGCGTCGACAGTAATGGAAGCGTTTCGTTTTTTTCCAGACGTGTCAAGGCAAGCAAAAGCAATTCTTTATGGGCTTTGTATATCGGGTCGCGCGAGCTTGTCGCCCATGAAACAAGGGAATGGATTCTCGGCTGCATCCAGGCGGGGCGCGTTTCTCCTTCCTTTTTCAAAAACTCCGACTGCAGCGCCGAGAGCGCTGTGGTTTGTTCAGGATTTCTTTTGATGAGGAGCTTGCAATAGTCTACAAAGAAAACGGCGAGCAAATGGTCCAGGTGACCGGTAGTGGTTGTAAATCCTTCCAGGCACAGTTTCAATGCGCGTTGCAGCGCCGGCGTGAACTTGTCGGCTATTTCCGGTACGCGTTCGTTCATCCGTATCAGGGCAGCCGGAAGAAGGTCAAGGTGATAGGGCTGGTTGTTGTCGAACGCCTGACTGGCGAGGAAGACAAGCTCGTCCGGCGAATCCGGGAATGGAATGTGCACCCGTTGCTGTGAGATTTCCACCGGAACCAACTCCAGGGCACGGGTATTGCGATTTGCATCTTCCTTTATAAACGGGCTCAATAGTTTTTTGACGCTGACCAGCATGGGCTCCCGGTAGGACGCGACCGCCTCCGCGATTGCGGCAGAATTTTCATCGCCATGTTTTTGAATGAGTTTCGCTGCCCTTGTTTGCACCTCATCGTCTGAGATGAGGAACGCCTGGCACGCGATTACACAGATTGCTTCACGCTTGCCGGGATGTTTTTTCGCAATCTTGTCGAGCAGTGAAAGCGTTGCCTTGACAATGGCTTTCGTTTCCGAAGACATCAAGACGGGAGCCGCTTCGATGAGGCCGTCGACGTTGCATTGGGGATCGTCGGCTATTTGTTTGAAAGCCTGGAGGGCAGTATTGACCGGTTTGCTGTGGGGACAATTTAGTGCCGAAAAAAGTGCATCCTGCATTGAGAGGAGTTCGTCTTTGCGGGGTTCGAGCAGGGAAAAAAGCGATGTCGCCCACCCCGATTGCAGCTTGTTAAAATTGCGCCCGGACGCAAGCATGGATTCCTTCAGCAATCGCGATCTGTCGATACGCCCCTCATCGGAATATTGCTTGAGGGCCTGCATCCAGTGACTCTGTTCTTTTTTTGTACCATTGGCATCATGCAGGAACCGATCGGTATTGTGTAAATTATTTTCAACTTCAAAAAAATACCAGATGTGGTCCCGCAATGTGACCGGATATTTTAGCAGATTCGATGGCCGCGCCACCCACTGCCGGTCCTTTCCTGTTTCGAAGAGTAGCTGAGGCAGCGCTTTTACGATCAGCTCGCGGGTTGGATGAATCAAACCCCTGTCGCTGATCTTTACCACCCACTCGTAAGTCAGGAACGTCGGGAGGAATGCCGCCTCACCTTCGCGGTTGATGTAATCTCCGAACCATTTCGGACAATACCATTCAAGGATTTCGTCGACCTTTTTGGTGTCGAGCATCCAAACCAAGACCACCTTTTCAAATTGTTTCCGGTTGAAGCAAATGAACGCGGCATGTACAAGCATCGAGGCCTGTTTGTCAGTAGCCTTGCGGTTGAAGGTGAGCGACCCAAAACTTCTGTTTTCCTTGTATTCCAGGTAGTCGCGGCAGAGGTCGACAAGGAATGGGACAAGTTTTGCGCGCTCCTCTTCGGGGAGGCCCTTAAAGAACGGGATCATTTCCTGTTCGCGCTCATTTTTCAGGATTTGCAGGAACGCTTGCTCGTGGCTCATCTCATTAGCTGATCAACTTTTTCTTTACGGCAAGGATGTGTTTGCAGAGGCCACGCTCACCCTGGTACTGGCTAAACCACATGCATGTACACTGCTCATGATCTCCCTGCAAAATGACCACGTGCCTGACGCCGCTCCCCTCCACCCGTGCTTCAACGCGGTTGTCTGACCGTTGAATGATATCGACTTTCCCCTCGAGGATCAATTGCTCGGCCGCCTTGGCGCGCGGATTAAGACTCATGATCCTGCCAAGCTTGAATGGAAGTCTTCGGTAAAAGAAGTGGTTTTCATCCAGGTCATACCCGAGCAGACCCATCGCGGAGAGCCGCCCTGTGACATTCTGTATTTTTTTCATATCGACACCTTCTTCGATTGCCAGCAATGTCGGGTTGAACTCCTGGTTGGCGTATCCATACTTATCGATCGAATCGATCCAAGTGTCGGGAACATCTTCAATCAATGACTCAAGCGCAGCACCCTCGCCGGAGAAGCCCCGCCAGAAATCCCGCGACAGCGAAAGACAAAAACGTACGTTCCCGAAGTACAGCTGCCAGGTCGTTGATTGCATCTGTGGATGAGCGAACACGCGCAGCTCGTCGGCGTGGGGAATCAGCGGTTCCAGCAAACGCAAGCGATGGATGCCACCGATACAAATGGCGCTACCTGATTTAACGGGTGAGAACGAGGGCTTTGCTCCCCGCGTGATCAGGTAATAATCGGCTTTGGGCTTGCCATTCGGAAGACTCTGGAAAAGTTGCAACGCCTGTACGCGGTTAAATGAGAATGCTTTCTCCGCTTCCGCCAGAAAAAGCTGGACGGTTGTAAGCCCTTTGATCCATTTTGTCGGCAGCGGGACCTTCCGTTCAACGATCCTCGTGTCGGCTTTTGCAATTGCGACTTCCGTTCTGCCCACCGAAAGCACGACGTTTTCGTTTCTGTTGATGCTGCCCAATGCCGAGATCATCGGCTGGTTGAAGTCGACATTTGTCGTTCCATTGGCGGGAAACTCGCCATCGTGACCGCCGGGCAAAATATCAACGCGCGCATAAACGCCCGCGCAATGCGAGAAGCCCTCGAAACGGATCTTTTCATTTCCGGCCGTGACGATCGGATCCCTTAGCAACGCAAGTTGGAAAGGAGACAGATTAAAACTTGACTGGACAACGTTTGACAGTCCGATAAGACATCGGGCGGTGATGTAGGGATCTTTCAAGCGGCCCCAGAAAAAGCAAGGGGCGTCTTTCTTTTGAACCTCGCTGTATTTCGCAAGGAACAACTGGTCGTCCGAAACATCGCGAACCAGCGACGACGGATAAGAATATTTATACGTGATTGTTTCCGACATGAACGAGGGCCTTCGGACTCACAATTTACTGAAAGTTTTCGGGAATCAGGCCCTTGTTATATTGGTGGCGAACAGGTTATTGAAATTTCCATCGCCGACGATCTGGGCAATCCATACGCCAAGTCCGTCGTATGTTTTTTTATTCAGGAAGTTACCCATGCTGATGCGTTTGACGCCTGCTGCTTTCAGTTGTTGAAAATCTGGCAGTCCGGGAATGCACATGACGTTCACGGGAAGCTTGCACGCGCCGGTGGCGGCCGTAATATCCGATATTTTCGAAATGCAAGGGAAAAAGAGCCCGTGAACTCCGGTCTGCTGATAGAGCGCCATTCTTGCAAGGGCGTCTTCGAGGGCGTTCGGGAGACCAAGCAGGAAGCTGTCACATCTGACATTGATAAATACCGGAACCCCGCTTTCGTTCAGCAAGGTGACGATTCGTTTCAACTTTCCGGTAAAATCCTGAGCGTCCACAATACCGCGTTTGCCCTTTTCAACATAGGAATCTTCTATGTTGATACCGGAGACGCCAACATTGGCCAGCTTTCGAATGTTGCTTGCGATCTCTTCTGCCGAATGGCCATAACCCGATTCAAGATCGACTGAAAAAGGAATGGACACTCCGGATGCGATACGCCGTATTATCATGAAGTATTCTTCGAAGCTCATTTCCTCGCCGTCGGCATATCCAAGCGTCTCAGCAACGGCTGCGCTGGATGTAGCAACTGCCTTGAAACCTTTTTGCTCGTACACCCGCGCGCTTTGGACGTTCCATACATTTCCGACCAGGAGCGGTTCGGGGCCCTTGTGCAGTTCAATAAATTTGTCAAAGTTATTTTTCATCTGAAGATTTTAGTTACGGTTGCTGCTGAACGAGTCACGGTACATTTTCCAGCCCTGCGGCGTTTTTTTCCACAACACAAGGAACTTGCCATCGTCGAACAATTCGCCTTTTGCATTGAAGGATTGCCAGAGCCCCTCTTCTGTGACGAACTCTTTTCCATCGCCATAAACCGCAAGTGTTATGAATTTGCCGTTCCTTAGCCCATAGTCGTCATACGCCGAGCGGAAAAAACTCGCTGCGGCATTGCGTCCGCATAGCGCCGGTGTATTTGGTGCCAGGATGCATGCGTCTTCGGCGTACCGGTCGAGGAAGATGGATGAATCATTCATGACGAAAGATTGGAAATAGATGGCGTTGCTTTCGGCTATCGCTTTTTTCGCTTCTTCGAGGAGTGGCTCATTTCTTGACTGCGCGTTGCCGATGGCCGCATGGACTAACGCGATGAGTGTCAGAATGAGATGGTATCTTTTCATGCTGCTGTTATTTTTTTGTAAAGATGATGAGCGGGCATTGGCTAAAAAGTGATTTATGTCACTTTTTTGTTTTCGACATTTTTGCACTGAACCGGCTCAGTGTCTCTCGCGAAACGCCAAGGTACGCAGCCAGCATTTTTTTCGAAACACGCTGCAGCAGAGATGGATATTCCTGGAGAAAAAGCTCGTAACGCTGTTGGGCATCGGATGTCATGTAAGTCAGCAAACGCTTTTGCTGTTTGGTGAAACTCTCGTTGGCCTTTCTCCGGAAAAATCTTTCCATGACGGGGAATTGTTCACAAAGCTGTTCACGCTTTTCAAAGCTCAGGCTCAGGACTTCGGTCTCCTCGATACACTGGATGTTGAAGGTGGCTTTTGTGCGGTTGTAAAAACCATTCTGGTCGGTTACCCAGCAGCCCTCGTTTGCGAACTGAATGATGTGATCCTTTCCGCGGTCGTCGGTGTGGGTGGAGATCACGAGTCCTTTTTTTAACCAGTGCGTATGCCGGACCACGTCGCCGGCGCGGGTCAGCATTTGATCCTTCGCGAATCTACGGGGTGTAAAAAACTTCATTATACTTTCAAACACATCGTCATCAACCACTACGAATCTGGACACATGGTCCCTGAAATCGGCGATCTGGGCAGGTGCTTTCATAATCCGCCCGAAGGTAAGAAAAATGCAGGTCCGCGCGGAGGATTGGCCGACATCAGGATGATGGGCTTTCGGGTACATGTTGTAGCTGGTAAATCAACGCACACACGATCAGCAACTCCGCGGCGAGCTTGAAAGACTCCTCGGCTATCACACCGCCAGCCGCGATGTCGATCGCCACGGAGGCGGATCCAAAGGCCACACCGAAGGCAAGCATGACGCGCCCGGCATGCGTAAGCTGACGCCACAGAACGTATGACATGAGCAACCCGGCCACTGATCCGAGGATTACTGGTAATTCAAAGTACCAGGTCGAAACATCGGGGGAGCCAAACATGATCCGTTCTTTCAGGTTTTCGTGGAACATGAACCGTTCATCGAGCGCCAGCAGGATAAAAAATCCGAAGAAAAAGGTCCATGGGTTCCAGGTAGACCGCATGCCGATAGCGACCGAGAGAGCCGCCATGAACGTGAGCAGTGTTCCCGACAGCCAGGTGGCAACGGAATTTTCTCCAGCGATGACGTAAATTGGAAAGTTCCTCGTCGATCCCAGTGCAATGGAGAAAACGGCGGCAACGAAAAGGAGAACAATGGCCACCGCTGCTTTGGCGGATAATTTCATGTGCAGTCGAGCTCTTCGGCAAAATCGATGATCTGCCAGGTGCCATCGAGGTTGATGAACCACAGGCATTGCGCCATGGTATCGTCGGAGATCCCGGCAAATGTGCCTGTTACACAGCCGATATCCGGGACCCGGTCCGCATTCAGATCCGCCACCCATACCCGTTCCCCGGCGCGCTCAACGGTACAGCTGGTGGCCGAGCCTGGGCCGTAAGGAATATACACGGCGAGGATGGCCTGCTCGGCGATATTCCTGGAAGACGCAAAAGTGATGAGGGGCTGGTCCGAAATACATCCGAGACCTTCGTCGACGAGTTTGAGTCGCATGGATATGAGGTGCGCGGGGACCAACCCCTCTTCTGTTACAAAAAATGCCGGAACGCGATTGACGAAATGATGAATCAGCGACCCGATGCCTTCCACCTCCTGCGGCCCCATTTCGTAGGAGTCCAGCGGGCCGCCAAATTCGATATCGACAGGCCCTGGAGCATAAGCCATGATCGAGGCGGGCAGGTATCGGGCGTTTTCCGGCACCGTTGTCACAAAACGAATCTCCGGCTTACCCTCCGGATCTTTGAATATCGAGTTCTCCGGTGCGTTCAGTTTGGAAATGAAGGGCGCACCGCCAAGGAAAAAGAATTTTCCGCTTGAGAAAAAACGTGATGGATCAACTTTGGGCAGGTGTTGGGAGGAGGAATCGCCGGGATGCAATGTGCGTGTGAGATCAATGATGCTCGGCGCATCCGAGGCCGGTGTGGACCGCGACGCCAACTCTTTTTTGTAGTCGAGAATCGCGCGGTATGCGGCGATCTCCGTCGGGCGGAAGATCAAACTGTCTTCGGGTTTGTTCGCCGGCTTGTATTCGTTATGAGACTCAAGACTGTCTTTCAAAGAAATGGTGAGCATGGCCAACCGGTGAATCTTCGCAAATCCCGGTGGTGTTAGCAGGGCATTTTTTATTTGATCGTCTTCGGTGCCACCGTATTGAATAGTGTTGGACAGATCTTCGGAATTGTCGTATCGCGGATACTCATCGTCACTCACCGCATCGGCCAGGGTTGTGTCGGAATCAACCGATGCCACTGTATCCAATCCGGAGCTCTCATTGTTTTTCTTGCCGCAATTGAGCAATAACGTCACCGCGACAAGGAATACCAGCACATTATATTGGCGACCGGTTGAATGGGAGAGACTTTTCATGTTTTTTTTCAATATAATCGTTTTCCGAAAAGCATCGACCGCGCGTCCGCGGGAAAGATTTTTTGCGATTCGATTAGGAAATCGGGCGGAGCGTAAACATGAGAGGGCTTACCGGGTTCCGACGATCAGGATGAACACGATCATCAGGACAGCGATTACAACAAATGGCGCGGATGACGTTCCTCCTTTTTTTGCCAGGATTTCGATCCGCTCGCCCTCGTCGGCGGTCGAGCGGAGGACTTTTGCAATCCGTTTGGTCGCGTGGTGGATGTAAAGCAAATTTCCGCAGAATCCAAGTGCGACGGCTGTTGCAATATTGATTCCCCATCCAATCCCTTGCTGCAAATCAAAACCGAGGTTGAAAAAATCGTACGCCAGCTCTTCTGCGATGCTCGTCGCAAGAAAAAACAAAAACACAAAGCCCGTCTCCACGAACATTTTCCGGTACAACATCCAGAACATGCCGAAAATAAATGGGGCGGTATTAAAGCTGAACATGTTTCCCGAATTGTATTCGCGATAATACCGGAGATAATAATCCGCCTGACGTTCGAAAAAAACCTGCAGATATTTCTCTTCGGATGCGGTAGATGATTGCGTGGCGTAACGATCGAGCACTTCCATGAGCTGAAGGGTTTTATCAAGGTTGAATATACAATGCCGCGCTCATTATTCGCGGGGGATGTAATGAAATAGTGGCAATTCCTAATTTCTAATTTCTAATTTCTAATT
>DASPNN010000343.1:0-2046 GCA_035626495.1 Chryseosolibacter sp. | reverse complement strand
TTCAACCGCAACCGAAAAAAATTCGTGAACATTCACACAGGCGTACGGACGGAAAAAGAGCTGCTCCTCACTGCAGATCCTGTGAGCCCATTCGTCAAACTGGGTAAGGTCGGAATCCCGAAGGAATTTCGACCGTTTATCTCTGAGCAGGTTTTCGAGCCGCAACGCGTGCGCCATCTCGTGAAGTCCAAGATTGACGGAATCGGTTGTATCGATGTACCCATCGACAAAAGCCTGCCAGGAAATCACGATGAGCCTAAAACGTGGGTTTACTTCCCCTTTATGATAGCGTTTCGTGATGGATGAGTAATAGTTGTCAGGATAAACGAGTATCTTATTAAAATGCCGGAGATATACATGCGGGAGTCCGAATGTCAGCTGCACCGCGGATGCTGCGATAAGAACTTTCGCTTCTTCCGTCACCACGTCGATGTTGCGCGGAATGAACTGCTTGCCATAAATGAAGTTGCAGACCTTGAGCTCAAATTTTGACTTGTCCGCCTTCGAGAGTTCCTGGTAGTAGCGGAAATACTTGAGCAGTATATCGCGATAACGCTGTGGTACCGGCAGCAGGTAGGTTTTGAGCGGTGCGGAGACGCGGCTTGCATAGCGGTATCCTTCGCGCAGGCGACGGCGTTGAAAAACAATCAGCACCACAGCAATACCAACTACAACTCCGTATGATAACATGAATTACATCAGATCTTGCGCAAAAGGTTGTTAATGGAACACGCGTCGAGCAGCCTGGTTTTGATTTCTTTGATATGAACCCGGTCCTGCTTCATACTGTCGCGGTCGCGGATGGTAACCGTGTCGTCCTCAAGGGTCTGATGGTCAATGGTGACACAGTATGGTGTGCCGATCGCGTCCTGCCTGCGGTAACGGCGACCGATCGCATCCTTGTCCTCGTAATAGCATCGCAAATCGTATTTGAGGTCATTCATAAGGGCTTCGGCTTTTTCAGGCAATCCATCCTTTTTCACCAGCGGCAATATGGCCACCTTATGAGGTGCGAGCGGCGCAGGTATTCTTAATACGACCCGTTCACTGCCATCTTCGAGCTGCTCCTCCTGGTAAGACCTGGATAAAACTGCGAGGAAGCAACGGTCGAGTCCGACGGAAGTTTCTACCACGTAAGGAATGAAGCTCTGGTTGGTGTCGGTGTCGAAATATCGAAGTTTTTTACCCGAGTATTTCTCATGGTTCTTCAGATCGAAGTCCGTGCGCGAATGAATTCCCTCGAGCTCCTTGAAACCCATGGGGAAATTGAATTGAATGTCACAGGCCGCGTTCGCGTAGTGCGCAAGGTTCAGGTGATCGTGGAAACGGTAGTTGTCATCGCCGAGCCCGAGCGCCCTGTGCCATTTCATTCTTTTCTCTTTCCAGAATTCGTACCAGCGCATTTCCTCTCCCGGCTTGATAAAAAACTGCATTTCCATCTGCTCGAACTCCCGCATCCGGAATATGAACTGCCGCGCAACGATTTCGTTCCGGAACGCCTTTCCAATCTGGGCGATGCCGAATGGAATTTTCATCCGTCCGGTTTTTTGAACATTGAGGAAGTTGACAAAAATACCCTGCGCCGTTTCCGGTCTCAAATAAATCTTGTTTGCTTCGTCGGCCAGCGACCCGATCTCTGTTGAGAACATCAGGTTGAACTGACGGACGTCGGTCCAGTTCTTTGTACCAGAAATGGGGTCGGTGATTTCCAGGTCGACGATCAGCTGCTTCAGGGCTGTCATGTCCCCGTTGCCCATCGAGTCTTTCAGGCGTGCATTGGTTTCATCGATCTTTTTCTGGTATTCGAGCACCCGCGGATTGGTGGTGACGAATTTTTCCCGTTCGAAAGAGTCACCGAATCGCTTCGCTGCCTTCTCGACCTCCTTGTTGATCTTGTCTTCGATTTTCGCGACAGCATCCTCGATCAGGACGTCGGCGCGATATCTTTTTTTGGAATCTTTATTGTCAAGCATCGGGTCATTAAACGCGTCAACATGACCTGAGGCTTTCCAGGTGGTGGGATGCATGAAGATCGCCGCGTCGATG
>DASPNN010000342.1:0-5833 GCA_035626495.1 Chryseosolibacter sp. | reverse complement strand
CAACGCCCGGCTCCTGAAACAGGCGCATAAACGTCGGTTTGATCGAATCAAGCTTTGTGCGCCAGTCTTTGATAGTCGCGGCCATATAGACGCCCCCTTTTACGTTCATCGGCTCCAGGTTATCGGGCAAGTTTTCCAATGGACCTGAAACAGACGCCGCTGCTTTGTATTCGATGCGGCCATGACCATCCTGACGTACGATTCCGAAATAGGTCCGGTTGCATTCTTCCGGCAAGATTCTCCGAAGTGAGTCAAATGCTTGCTGAATCCCTTCCGGGAACAATTGAACCGTAAGGCCAATCACATCCACATCATGTTCGAGAGTTAATTTTTTCATCATACAAAGGTTAATACTCTGCAAACTTAAGGCTGAATGAGGATCCCCAAGGGGTGTAAATGCGGCATTCCCTGGGGTTGATTCCGACAATGGTTTTCATCAACTTTGACGGTCCAACACTATATTATGAAAAGCATTTCGATACTCGTACCCCGGGGGGCGATTCTCGGCAGCATAGAGGGTCCGCGGCAGCTCTTCAGCCAGGTCAACCAGTTTTTTATTGGAAAAGGCGCCCGGCCGCCATTCAAAATTCAACTGGTAGGCCTCAGCCGCCACACGCCGTTGTCCGGAGGACTGTTCACCGCCAACGCTGACGTGTTATTACACGAGCACGATAAGACCGATTTGGTGATCATTCCTGCGCTCGACGGTGACCTCGGGTCGGCACTGGAAAAAAACAAGGAGATGATCCCCTGGATCACGCGGCAGTACAAGGAGGGCGCCGAAATCGCCAGCCTTTGCCTGGGAGCTTTCTTGCTTGCGGCTACCGGGTTGCTGAAAGGCCGCAAGTGTGCAACGCACTGGCTGGCGGAAAGTCAGTTCCGGCAGATGTTTCCCGATGTGAGTCTGATGGCCGAACGCGTCATCACCGATGAGCGGGGGTTATACTCGAGCGGCGGCGCTTATTCCTACCTTAACCTGATCCTTTACCTGATTGAAAAATATGTAGGACGGGAAATGGCGATCCTCAGCGCCAAAGTTTTTGCCATCGAGATCGAACGCGACAGCCAGTCTCCCTTTATTATTTTCCAGGGTCAGAAAGAGCACGATGATGAGGCGATCCGCAAAGCACAGGAGTATATTGAAAAGAATTTCCAGAACCGGATCACCGTCGATCAGCTCGCTTCCATGTTCGCCCTCGGCCGGCGCAACCTGGAGCGAAGATTCAAGAAAGCCACATCCAATACCGTGGTTGAATACATCCAGCGGGTCAAGATCGAAGCGGCGAAGATCAGCCTGGAATCCTCCCGTGAAAATGTGAATGAAGTAATGTATAAGGTAGGCTATACGGATACAAAAGCGTTCAGAACCACATTTCGAAGGATTACAGGATTGTCACCCATCGAGTACAGGAACAAGTACAATCGACTGTTGCCGGCTGCCTGACAGAAGCTGGATCAATCGCCGGTCAGTTAAGGTATTTCCGGAAAATGTTCATGACGTCCGACGGCGTTGTGCGCATAGCCCCATGGCTGGCGACGTGATCGATGATCTCGCGAATCGCATTCGGGTTCAGGCCCATCTTGACACCCAGGTCAAAACAGAATTGGATTTCCTTTTCGTGAGGATCGTTATCGATCATGATGATATGGGCCAACCGATGAAACAGGCTATAGAGTTTATACTCCTTATCAGGCAATTCCAGTTCCGGCTCCTGGCCATCGAACTTCTGGATCTCATCTGCGTTTACCCCGAGCCGCTCAGCAACGATTTTGATATAGACAGTCTCCGCCTGCGACAAATGATTGTCGGCGCATGCAACGTAATAGAGCGCCTTCAAGTGAGAAATTTTTTGCTGGTGCGTATCCACGGGTCGTTGTTATTATCAATTCAAAAATAAGCAAAATCGCGATGACTGAATCGGACTTTGATGGTCCAAGTTTGGGAACATTATATCCCCGCCGAAGGGTCCGCCATGTCGTTTTAAAGGTATTTATTTCAATTGCCGGCGTTGGTGCGATTCTTGCGAATGCCTCCAGAAACCGCCATTACATGAATTACGTGAAGCTGATCTTGGGTATTGCGATACTGGCCATTTTCATTTGGATATTTGCGCGGAACAGGCAACGCATGGGCCTCATCCACACACTCGGGCGGATAGACACCCTCGTCGGCATAATATGCGGTCTGTACCTGATCCTTAGTTCTGTGAAGTCTCTCCTGTAACACAGGTCGCGACTCTTAACATGACGGCGCCAAGACGCCAATTCTTAATTGCCCCACAAGAAAAAGTTTTAATCACGCTCGCTGTCACTGAAAATACAGTCCCCCTCAGCCAACCAACCAGATAAAATGAATATGAGTGGAAAGGCCATAAAGTCCAAAGAGAAAAATACAATCTCACACAAAACTGTAAGCAAGCAAGGAGGGATTGGATGGATCGAGGACAGTTCCGCCATTTTTACGCCGATCCCGGCAACGTCGAAATTGCATCCCCAAAAAATCCAACGAAACCGCCGACAGCGCTGTGGATGTTAATGTGAACAGAAACAGGCTGTTCAGCGCGTTGTCCTAGTACTGGTGCTCCCGTTGCGCCTTTGGCATTTTCCGGATCTTTTTGATCACATGTTTTTCGAACTTCCTCACTGCCTTCTCCGGCGAATATGGGCTAAACACCGAGGGTATGCGCATGCTTACGAGAGACAATATGGAGGAATCATCATCGCCGGTCATCAATATTTCAACATAAGATGTGCGATACAGGATTGGCTCGCCAGCGGACAGCTTTCTATGGTCCAGGATAAGAGCCAGCGTATCGTCAGAATTGTGATAATGAAAAATATTCCGGGCGCTGTCGAAGTCAACCATCCCGCCGCTCATTTTTGAGGCGATCGCGATCTCCTTCAATTGGATTGCATTGAACCTTGATACGAGTTCATTTATTGATAAATCGAAATGATACTCCTTGTTGGCTGGTTTGAATGTTCCCGCCGGGCTGCGAGGGACAGATGTTGCCATAAAGGCAAAAGCCGAAATCAAGATTACCGGCAAAATGAACGCGGGCCTGGATTTCCAGGATGGATTCTTCTCCCAAACAAATCCGGATGCGACGATGCTTACCAAGGCGAGGTTATCCGTCGGATCCACCGTACGGGCTACGGGTATACCGACTGAGTTGATCAAATCAATTCCGGGTTGTGAAAATTCACTTTTCCAAAAAACAAATGCTATTCCAACGGCGATGTGAATCTGCATTTTCCAACGTGCAGCCAGACACGAAAGAAAAAATGGCAGCGCAAATAACCCGGCGAAATCCGATAGCTTCCCGGTGAGCGCGTTATGGAAGCAGGTCTTCAAAATCCAGTCGTTGGCGAGGAGCACTACCAGCGAGAAAAGGAACGCCGGATGCGTTAGTTTCTGAAGAGTCTGACAGGACGGCGTCTGCAATTCATCGGGTGACATAGCGAAGTCTTTTGTTCAACGAAACGACTGGAGCTATTGAATATTATGCGCGGAAAACGATTGTTGAACGCAGCCTCACAAACCGGAATTTTTTAGAAAGCCAAGAATTCGTTCCACCATGGCCGTATCACGCACACCATCCACCGAAGCATGTTTGATCCGGGCCGCTTGTCGCCGCAGATCGTCCTCGGTTTTCACATCGCTCAGAATCGTCAGAACGGTTCTTAGACCGGGATCGGCATTACCAGTATATTCCGCTTCGAGGGATTTGCGGAAGTCGGTGAGTCTTTTTTCGAACATCGATTCAAATCTAATTGATGATGCAAAATATATCAACGTAGTGATACCCGATGGAAGATTTCAGTAGCAGTACGGAAGGAAAATTACCCGCTGCATGGTATCGCAAAGGAGGGCCTCAACGCATACTTTTGGTAATGGACGCACCTACTGTCATGAGAAAACTTTTATTGGCATCTTTCTTTTTTTCCAGCCTTGCTTCCTTGCATGCGCAGGACGCGCTTTTTTTTGATGATTTCGACAATGGCGGGACTACGTGGAATGAAGTGAAAAAGGAAGATCACGAGCGTTTCGTCGAGGGAGGAAAACTGCATATGAACGTCGCGTCGAAAACTTATTTCTATGCAGGCCAGAATATCGTGCCTGACAAGAAGCAGGATTTCAGCATAGAGACCGAATTCACATTTTCAAAGTATAAGTCCGGAGAAGCGGGCATTATGTGGGGCGGCGGAGAGAAGGGCGAAAAAATGTATTTCTTCCTGTTGAGTCCGCTTGGGGCCTGGAATTTTGGAGTCTGGTCGCCACAGTTCTACAGTCTTACAGGAAGCCAGAAATCCTCACTCGTCAACAAGGGCCTTGCAATCAATAAGCTAAAGATTGAACGCATTGGCAACAAGCTGAAGTTATATGTGAACGATGTGGAGGTCCATACCACAAAATTTCCCTCGACGAAAGGACAGTTGATGGGACTTGTCAGCGGCGGCGGTATTCATTCGGTCGAGGCTGAGTATTTCAAAGTCACCAAGCTTACATCGCAATAGCTATTTCCAAGTCGAATGAGCGGAGAAACATCAAAAAAGACAAAACTTACGCCCTGCGTTAAAGCTTTCAACGGTATCAGTCAATAACCAGCGGCTCTCAGATAAGAGATTGGATCAAGATAAAACATCTTCTTCCAGCCTTGTTGCGTTTGATCCGCCCGCCACGGATATGGAACGAGGGTGACGAGTGAGTAATGGAGGTGCGGTGGCCGGCCTTTCGCATTGCCGGTAGTCCCGACGCTCCCAATGTTATCCTTCGGACTGGTCCATGACAAAAATCCAGTCTTGATTTCTTTGAGATGCGCATAATAGTGGAGTTTCCATTTCGGCCCAAGGATCAGAACAACATTCCCTCCCATCTCATTCGTGCCCGAGAACACCACCAGCCCACCCGTGGAAGACCTGACTTCTGTACCCTCCTTTGCAAATATGTCGACGCCTTTGTGGGTTCCCGATCGTCCCCATGGATGATACCAAAATGACCGGGGGTGATAGCTGCGGCGGTCGGCGCCTTTTACAGGACAGGTGAATGTTTCAGGAATCAAAAACCCGGCCGCGATGAACGCGACGATAGCAACGCTGGTTACAATGATTTTCCGGAGCATACGGAAGGTCTGTTGTATTAACGGCAATTGAGCGGAATGTGTTTTTTGGGGATGATCCCAACAATCACCGAAGAAGACAAAATCACCTACAAACCATACAAATACGCCATCTTCATACGCACTTTCACGGGCTTGCCATCCAGTAAGCCCGGCTTCCATTTTGGCATTTTCTTAAACGCATCAACCGCGGCCTCGTCACAACCATAACCAATCCCCTCCACAACCTCGAAATCTCCCGGTGTGCCGTCTTCGTGAATTACAAACTGGATGACAACCTTTCCTTCGATATTGTTCTTACGGGCCTCTTCGGGATATCGATGATTTTTCTTCCCGTCCACGATCTTTCCCAGCGCTTTCATTCCACCGGGAAATTCAGGAAAAACATCCACCTCGTCGTAGATCACAACACTGTCCGCAGCTTCCTGCGAATGCGCTTTCTGCGGATAGACTACGACTACGCACGCAAACGCGCAGGAAACTATCCTCAACAATCTTGCAATCGTCATAGTCTTGATAAAAAAATTTTTTTTAACACGCTTACGAAGTCCGGATTACAAAGGTCTTACCGATCTTATCGTGGAGGGAGCGGCTGAATTTATCCGAAAGCAAAACAATGGCGTCCACAACCGTCAATGCAAAAATCATATAGTTGACGAACTGCAGGCCGGTGTACTGCTGGGTAAGCAATGAGTATTCCATGAACCCGGACA
>DASPNN010000341.1:0-2647 GCA_035626495.1 Chryseosolibacter sp. | reverse complement strand
CTGCAGTAACCGATCCCTTTTTCCCGCCAGCCGATTGTCCAAACCAGATGAAAATTTCCATCCCTGCCTGGGAACAGGCACGGATCGCGCATAATGCGCTCGATGCCAACGGCGGGTTCAAGGAGGACGTGGTCGTTATTCAAAGCCGACCAACGATAACCATCTTCACTGACGGCCAAATGCAAGCCGTCTCCATGACCTTTGAAATACGCAAAAACAAGAATGTCGTCCAGCACGGTTGGTGTTTACCTGGCAGCTTAATAAACAATATGCCAGGCTCCAAAACCCGTTCGAACAAGCAAAAAAACAGTATTCCGGAAATCAACGTTTATTGCTATCTTATAGCCCCTACTGGCGCGTGTTTCCTAAGAGCGGCGCATGATCATTTACGAACCCAAACAGGGCATGTATGACTACAAGCACATGCCTGGTTTTGCACAATTTTTACTCGACAACCATCTAGACGCATATGTCGCAGATCAACTGCGCGTATGGCGCGCGTTGGATTTGCCGATCCTGAAAAAGCTCGAACATATGTCAGAGGAGCAGGTCGTACAATTGACCAAGGGCTCTGCGGCCGACTTTCTTCAACTTCTTGCCAACAACCAGGCGCGCGAACAATTGCGGATCACACTCGATCGCTGGGTCAAGGATCAGTTAAATGTCATGAGTAAGTATGAAGTCCGGGCCGAGGATATCACGGGCGTCAACTTTGCAAGGGCCAAGGCTCTCAAGCAATGGAGCCGCCACTATCCCGTTTCCGAAAGCGAAATGGACGTATTGTCAGAAGAGATCAACACGTTTATTTTCGGTTCGACAACCTCGGCCTTGAACACACTCATTGAGATCTTCAAAAATAAGATCGAGGAAGAATCACACTTTAACAAAAAAATGATCAATGCGTCTCCGGGCATCATTTTCATTTTTGACATCAAGCAAAACAAGGAAGTGTATATCAATGGCAGCGTCCGCGATGTCATGGGATATACGGCCGAAGAGGTGCTGGCATTGGGCTCAAACGTGCTCTCGCGCCTGACGCATCCGGATGATATTCCGGTCTTGCAAAAACACTTTGCAGGCATTCAGACCGAACGGGCTGAGAAGGCTCGTATGGTCGAATATCGTTTCCTCCATAAGGACGGCACCTACCGATGGTTGCGGACCTATGATGTGGTTTTCCGTAGGAATGAAGCCGGAGAGCCCATCGAAGTGCTCGGCACGACCTTCGAAATCACGCGCGAACGTCAGACAGCCCTCGCGCTCCAGAAACGCGAGAGCCAACTGCTCGAAGCGCAGACCATCGCCCAAATTGGCAGCTTCGAATGGGACATGGTCAACGACGTAAGCGTTTTTACACCCGAGGTGAAGAACATTTTCGAATGGAAAGAGCCTCCGCGAAAGCCAGCCTGGCTGACAAATGTCCATCCCGACGATGTGGCAGGCGCTGAAAACGCCTTCGCCGAGGCCAAGCGCACAGGCACTTACAATCATCAGTACCGTTATCTCATCAACGGCCGTCAGAAATTTCTCTGGACCCGTGGAGTCATCACCTTTGAGCGGGGGCAGCCCGTATCGATGCGCGGCACCGTGCAGGATATCACCCAGCTCAAACAAATCGAATCGGAACTGTTGAGGAAAACAGTGGAACTTGAGCGCAGCAATGAAAACCTTCAGCAGTTCGCCTCAATCGCCAGTCACGACCTCAAAGAACCGCTGCGGAAAATGTCGATGTACACCGACATGGTTATGACCCTGGAGGAAGGTAAATTAACCGACCACTCCAGCATCAACCTCGAAAAAGTGAAGGCGTCGGCAATCCGGATGCAAAACATGATAGAGGATATCTTAAAATTCTCCACCATTACAAAGGGCGAACGCAAACAGGTTGTGAATCTGAAAAGCGTCGTCGCTGACGCCCTTGCGATCCTTGAAGAAGTTGTCCGGGAAAAGAAGGTGTCGGTCACCACCGACGAGCTTCCGGACGCGGCCGTGATCCCTTCACAGATGCGGCAGCTTTTCCAGAACTTGTTTTCAAATGCAATCAAGTTTTCGCGTCCAGGAATTTCGCCACTCATCGAGGTCACGCATCGCTTTATTTCTTTGCCGGAACGGGAAAGACCGGTAGGGATTGATCATGCGCCGCTATACCTCGAGATCCGGGTCAAAGACAATGGGATCGGATTCAAGCAGGAGTATGCTGAGAAGATTTTCGGACTATTCGCACGGCTCCACAGCCGGTCTGTGTACGAAGGCTCGGGGCTTGGCCTGACAATTTGCAAGCGGATCGCGGAAAACCACGGGGGCACTATCCGTGCCGAGTCGGCGATCGGAAGCGGCACGAGTTTCTTTATTCTTCTGCCAGCGTCAAAAAAAAACCCGGAGTAGATCCGGGTTCGTCGTCATACTTTTTTGGAGCTGCTCCTTCCGGTCTCCTTGTCCGAGGCCTCGCGTGCATGGTCGGCCGAGTGACGTTTCACGGTATCGACACCGGGTTGATCCGCCTCCTTTTTCACGCGGCGTTGTTCGTTCATCGCTTCATCCACAGCGCGTTGTTTGTTGATCATGTCCGCGCCGTGCCCCTTATCACCTCTCCTTACATTCGATCGTGCCATAGATTATCGATTAAAGATTGCGTTATACCTGCCGA
>DASPNN010000340.1:0-9508 GCA_035626495.1 Chryseosolibacter sp. | reverse complement strand
TTCCTGCGAATCAGCAATCGTGATCCAGGATGTTTCCATGCCTGGGCACGCCGTTCCGCCATCGGAAGTTGAAAATAGTGTCGGGGGTTGTTGGCATCGGTCGTCAAGACAGAGCGAAAATGTTCCCAGGTTGCCGGGGTCACTGTAACGTCCATAGACAGTGATGTAATACCATTCCCCTACAGTGAGGTCTTCAGCGATGAGCGAAACGTCGAGTAGTCCGCCCGCAGCGTTTACACACTCGACTGCAACCATCGCATTATTAAACAGGGCAACTTCCGGATATCTTATGGTACCTTCGTCCCCGCCGGTCTTTACATCGATCTTCATGTACGGCGTGGAAGCCATAAACTTGAACCAGACGTTGTTATGCAGTGTCCCGCAGGTTATGGCTGTACCATCGGTTGTGGCTTCCGTGGTGCTAAACATTTGAAGGTCGCTGCACCATTCGCTTTTCTGATCGAGCGGCATCGCGGCAGCCTGAAAATTGTAGTCGACCTGATCGTTGATGCACAGTTTAAATGTGCCCTGATAAGATTGACTGCTATACCGTGTGGATACAGCAAGAAAATAGGTCATTCCAGGTTGAAGCGTTAGCGATTCAACGGAAATCAAGCCGGACCCGTCATCACTCCGGCATGCGATCGCCGTTCCATGTCCATCATACAACGTCAGTTCCGGATACCGGATGGATCCCAGCCCTGACCCTGTCTTGACGTCGATCTTGACGTAGTTGGTCGTGGCTGTAAACCTGAACCAGACATTGTTGTTTGTTGTAGCGCAAGCCCCCGCTGTGCCATCCGGAGTCGCGTCGAAATTGTCATAAGCGCCCGGATCGCTGCACCAATGGTCCCGTGTCGCAAGGTCGATCGCCCCCCCCTTAAAGTTATTCGCGATCTGATCGTTAATACAGAAGGTGAAACTACCCTGCCGAAAACTATAGTCATCATCCGTTGAAACTGAGACATAGTAGTCCCCCGGTACGAGGTCTGTTTTTACAATGCGCACATCCGCTGAAATACCGGACGAACCGGTGCATGCAACCACTGAGCCGCTGCTGTTCCACAAGGTGAGTTCTGCAGACCCGAGTGTGCCTTCCTCTCCCCCGGTTTTGACCTGTAAGTCAATGTAGGTTGTGGAAGCGTTAAATTTAAACCATACGTTGTTGTTCGGAGCGCCGCATGAGGAGCTCCCTCCGTCAGGTGTCGAATGATGGTTGTTATAGGCTGCCAGGCCGCTGCACCAGTTGTTCTTGTCGGTCAGCACGATGGCCGCCGCCTTGTGATCATAGGGCATCTGGTCATTGGCGCAGATTGTGAATGTCCCGGTATATGACTGTGAGCTGTAGGGCGTGGACACCGATGCATAATACCAGTTTCCGACCGTAAGGTTGAGCTTCTCAACCGTACTGTATCCGTCGTGATCGACTGTCGGGCATGCCAGACTGTTGCCGAGACTGTCCCAGAGAACGATGCGCGGGTTGCGGGCGGTGCCATATTGGATGCCTGAGTCGTCATCGGACTTGACCGTCAACCGGATATAAGACGTCTGGGCCTTGAACTTGAACCACACATCATTGTAATGAGATTGCGAGCACGCTGAGGATGATGTACTCGATGTGGCATCGACACTCGTATAGGCGGCCGGACCGCTGCACCAGTTGTTCTTATCCGCCAGCACGAGAGCACCTGGCTTGTGATCGAAGGACGACTTGTCGTTGATACAAAGCGTGAACAGGCCCTGATGGGACGTGCTGCTCGAATTTGTGGAAACTGACAGATAATAGGTGGTGCCAACGACAAGGTCTGTTCGTTCCAGGCTGATATCACCATATTGCGACTCGTACTCGACGCATGTTACCAATGTATTGCTGCTGTTCCAGAGTGCGATCTCAGGATATTGGATCGTACCCTCCGAGTCCCCCGTCTTCACGTCGATCTTCACGTAGGGGGTGGCTGCCTGGAACTTGAACCACACATTGTTGTTCGGTGTGCCGCACGATGGGGTCGTGCCGTCCAGCGTTGCGTTGAAGTTATGATACGCACCATCCGGACTGCACCAGTGATCTTTGGATGACAACAATTTCGCTGCTGACTTGTAATTATTTGGTATCTGGTCGTTGATGCAGAGGGTAAAAGTCCCCTGATAAGCGCTGCTGCTGTAATGGGTGGATACCGAAACGTGGTAGGTTGCCCCCACGGTCAGGTCCAGTTTCTCCAGACTGACATCACCGGTCTGACCGGTATGACTCTGACACAGTACTGACGAGCCAGTGCTATTCCATAATGTCAGCTCTGGATACTGGATGGTTCCTTCGGTTCCGCCCGTTTTCACCTCGATCCTTATGTACGAGGTCGCGGCGGTGAATTTGAACCAGACGTTGTTATTGGGATCGGAGCAGGTTCCGGAAGAAGACCCATCGGCGGTTGCATTCACGTTAGTATACTGAGCGGGTTCGCTGCACCAGTTGCCTTTGCTGTCTAACTGCCAGGCGGCAACTTTATCGTTGTTCGGACGAAGATCGTTGAGGCACAGGGTAAAAGTGCCCTGGTTCGACGCGCTGCTGGATGCGGTATGGACGGAAATATAGTACCATTGCCCAATGGTCAAATCCACCTTTTCAATGGCGACATCGCCGGCCGATCCCGTTGAATTTGCGCATATTACTTCCGTGTTGTTTGCGTTCCAGAGTGCGAGCTCAGGCGACTCGATGGTGCCTTCGGTCCCGCCGGTTTTTACCTCCACCTTGATGTACTGCGTAGTGGCCTGAAATTTGAACCACACGTTATTGTGGGGTGTGCCACAAGCGCCTGTTGATCCGTCGGCAGTAGCTCCTACGTTGTGATACGCGGCAGGGGCGCTGCACCAATTTGTCTTTTGAGACAACTCATATGCCGCTACCTTGTCATTGTTGGGCCGAATGTTATTTGCGCATAGCGTGAAGGTGCCTTCATAGCTGGCACCGCTGTAATTGGTCGAAACGGAAATGTAGTACGTTTGTCCGATAACCAGGTCAAGTTTCTCCACACTCACGTCCCCGGCCGAACCTGTATAGCCCTGACATGCGAGCTGCGTGCCGCTTTCCGTCCATAAAGTCAGTTCGGGATATTGAATGGTCCCTTCTCCTGTACCGGTTTTTACGTCAACCTTTATATACTGCGTTGACGCCTGGAATTTGAACCATACGTTATTCTCCGGGCTTCCGCACGTAGACGATGCCTCATCGGGAGTTGCGCCAATGTTATTATAAGCTTCGGGGGCACTGCACCAGTTTGATGTACCGGGCAACAGCCAGGCCGCTACCTTGTCATTGTTGGGACGAATGTCATTTGCGCATAGTGTGAAGGTGCCCTCATAACTGGCGCCGCTGTAATTGGTCGAAATCGATATGTAATACATTTGTCCGATCACGAGGTCGAGCTTTTCTAGGCTGACATCCCCTGACGATCCGGTGTGGGCCTGGCATACGACCTGCGCGCCTCCTTCCGTCCACAAAGCAAGCTCAGGATACTGAATGGTGCCCTCGCCCGTTCCCGTTTTTACGTCGACCTTGATATACTGGGTGGAAGCCTGGAATTTGAACCAAACGTTATTCTCCGGGCTTCCGCATGTGGAGGAGGCCCCATCGGGAGTTGCTCCAATGTTGTTATAGGCTTCTGGAGCGCTGCACCAGTTCGTCTTGCTCGGCAAAACCCAGGCGGCAACTTTATCATTGTTGGGACGAATGTCATTTGCGCATAGCGTGAAGGTGCCCTCATAGCTGGCGCCACTGTAATTGGTCGAAACGGATATATAATACGTTTGCCCGATCACAAGGTCGAGCTTCTCAATGCTGACATCCCCTGTCGATCCGGTATGGGCCTGGCATACAACCTGCGCGCCTCCTTCCGTCCACAAAGCAAGCTCCGGATACTGAATGGTGCCCTCGCCCGTCCCGGTTTTTACGTCGACCTTGATATACTGGGTGGAAGCCTGGAATTGAAACCACACATTATTTTCGGGACTGCCGCAAGTTGACGACCCTCCGTCGGGTGTCGCGCTTATATTGTTATAGGCCTCTGGAGCGCTGCACCAGTTCGTCTTGTTTGGCAAAACCCAGGCGGCAACTTTATCATCGTTGGGGCGTAGATTGTTGGCACAGAGGGTAAAGGTCCCTTCTTCAGTCGAAGAACTGTAGTTGGTCGAAACCGAAATGTAATACCATTCCCCAATGACAAGGTCGATCTTCTCAAGCACTATATCGCCAGCGCTACCAGTGTACGTTTGACATGCTACCTCAACATTGCTGCTGTTCCACAGCGACATTTGAGGATACCGGATCGTGCCTTCGTCGCTCCCCGTCTTCACCTCGATTTTTATGTATTGAGTCGTCGCTTGAAACCTGAACCAAACATTGTTGTTCATCGTCCCACAGCTGCTGCCTGAACCATCGGTTGTTGCCCCGACATTTGTATAGGCCTGGGCCGCGGTACAGGAGGCAAGATTCGTTAAAGTGACAGCGCTTGCCTTGTTGTCGTTTGCTGGAGTTTGCGCCAGAACTTGATTTGTGACCAATGCCAGGCACAATAGTACGATTTGTCGCACCATAAAGGTTTGTTTATAATGTTTGACTTTTGTTTACGAACCCGCGCACGCGGTTCGAGGATCAACATGAGCGCTACCGGTCGTTTGGACGTCAGTGACGTTTCGCCTTGAGTGCAGAGGAAATGACAATAATTGGATGACCGGCTTGACGTGCCGGCCCGGCATCTGGGTTTTTGAGGGTTTCATTTTTTTAAGTTTAAGTGTTCATCACAACACACTTAATCTTTTCGCACGTGTCAAATCTATTAAAAGTTTTCTAACGCCGGTTCGATTTATTACTCAATTAATTTTTTTTTAAGAGTTTTATAACATCATCGCCTTTTTTTATGGACTCGATAATCGCATAGTCAAAAAGTAGTATGCGATTTGATTAGTTCATTGTGCCGCGTCATCCGTTCCGACAGATATTTTAGAATCGCAGCATCGAGTATGCGTGTTGTAACACCAGCCTTTTCCTGCGGATGACCTTCGATAGTTTTCTGCGAGTGAAGAAGGCGCTCCAAGGTGATCGACCGCAAATCGCCAGAGTATAGGGTACGATAAGGTCTACATGCTAACAGAATTACACGAGTCGGCTGGGTGCTGAATCTCTGCTGCAAAACTTTGCCAACGCGCACCGCATTTCCTTATTAAGAGTCTTGGCGTCACGGCAATTTCCCGCCCTCACACACAACCCGGTCCTGCGACAGAGAATGGCATCCGTTTTGATTGACTCCACCCATGTCATCGAACGCTCAAGCGCAAATTCTCGTCTGCCTCCTCGTCTTCACCCCTATTGCAAGCTATTCCCAGCAGAAATCCGCCGATTCGTGTCAGCAGTTCATTAAAGGCAGGTTCGTCATTGACGGCCGCGACCACATCAGAATTAAACGAACCCCGCGTCATCAATATGAACGCGACACAAAGGCGCTGATTAAATCAAAATATAAAATAAAATGGGTAGGCGATTGTACTTACACGCTCACCCTGGTTCGCACGACCGACAAAGATCGGATAACCCGGGATAAGATCGGCGCCGCGCAACGTCATATCATCACGCAAAGAAATGGCAAGCGGTATCGCTACACGACCAGCTTTTCGTTTGTGTCGGCGGATCAATGCGGCACCCTGACCCGGTATGAAAGGAAAGAGGAAACGTTGATTAAAATAAAGAATTGACATTTAACGAATGGACTCCTCCGCCTTACCACGACACAGTGGCCGCATCGCTGCTGATCTCCAAACTACTTCTTCTTGCGCGCGGAAGCCCAGCTGTTATATTCCTTTACGATGGTTAGAACATCGGTAAGTTTCATCTTCTGGTCTTCGATCTTCTTTGCAAGCGCAGGGTAGTCGGCAAAATATTTGCTGGTCTTAGACCTGAAATCCGCATCCAGCCCTGCCGTGTTCGGCATATAAAATCCAATATCGGTGGCCGTCTTTTCCGATTCGCGTTTCGCGTAGTAGTTGATCACCCCGTCATTCTTCATCAAGAGCTCATCGTCTTTAAACTTGATCCGCTGGCCCATGGTATACAGCGTTACCGGACCTTTGATCAGTACGAAAAGCCAGTGTGGTTTTGACTCCTTTGTCCGCCCGAATGACAGCAACTCCATATAGGTTCCCCAATCGAACTGGTAATCCTCTGACGGGCCTTTGATGACGACAGACTTAAGCGCGTTGCTTTCGTAAGTCTCCTTCTCACCTTCCAACGATTTCTTAAAGTTGATCTTACCGGTATTGTACTTCGCAGGAGGTTCAACGAAACCTTCCATAATCTTACCATCGGCGAAGATCAATTTTCCTTTATAGAATTTTTGTGCAAGCGCCGGCGTTGCAATCGCGAACAGAAACAAAACGGTGAGGGTCGATACTGCTTTCTTCATTTTTTTTGATCATTAAGGTCATACGCCCTAATATATTAAATATTTGGGATCACGCCGGATATAGCGAACGCCTGTCTGGGAAGTCCCCAACTGTATGGCTACTATAAATTTCCCGGCGGTGACCGCTGACGCAGCGTTACCCAAATTTGCCAACGAACGGAAATGTTGCGAACCGTAATGACACACAAACGGGCCGTCTGGCAAAGCCGAGTCGGGATAAATGGCAAACAGAAATCTTCACCCCGAAACAATGTTTCAAAAAATATTTCTACCATTTCCTCCCTCCTGCTTGGAAATCTGAAAACTATCCATCATTATTGTACTGTATTAGTTCAGTAATACAGTAAAACACGTATGATGGTTAAAATCAATGACTTACAGTTTGCGTACGGCAGAAAACAACAGCCGCTTTTCCGGGAGCTGGATTGTGAACTGCCGTCGGGAAGCATAGTGGGGCTTCTTGGCAAGAACGGCGCCGGGAAGACAACACTGCTAAAACTAATGATCGGATTGTTGCGGCCGACATCGGGATCCGTGCGGATTATGGATCACCGGCCTGCGGAGCGTGAACCCTCGCTGCTTTGTGACATTTATTTCCTGCCTGAAGAATTTCATCATCCGTCCGTCTCCATCAGGCAGTACGTGAAAGCAAATTCAGGATTCTATCCGCGTTTTGACGCGGCGCTGCTCGAACGCCTGATTGTCGACTTCGAGCTGCCGGAGAACAAACGCCTGAACCACCTCTCCTATGGACAAAAAAAGAAATTCCTGATCTCATTTGGCCTGGCCACCAAGTGCAGGTTACTGGTCCTGGATGAGCCGACCAACGGTCTGGATATACCTTCCAAAGGAATATTCAGGAGGGTGATGGCAGGCTCGCTGGATGAAGACCAGCTGGTGATCATCTCGACCCACCAGGTCCGCGATGTCGAAAACCTGATCGACCGGGTGCTGATGCTCGAGAAGGGAAAATTCATCATGCAGAAAAACATTTTCGAGATCTCCTCGCGACTTCACTTTGCCACCACTTCGTCACCCGAAGGCGAGAACATACTCTATCACGAGATGGTGCCCGGCGGCTACAAAGTGATCACACCTCAGACAAACGGAAACTCGTCTGTGGATATTGAATTATTGTTCAACGCGATTTCCAACGGTACTGAAAAAATGAGAGAATATGTCAAATAATATATTCAGCACGCAGCGGTTTCTCCTGCTATTCAAACAGCATTTCATCCACAACGCGCAATTCTTAATGTTGTCGGTGGTGGCTTATGTCGGCGTCATCTTCATCGTACTCTCCATCGGGCAGGTGTCCAACGATATGCAGCCGCATCAGCTGGAAAACTTCCAGGGTTTTCTGATCGCCTTCGTAACGGTATTCGGGATTCTTTATGTCGGCTATTCTTTTCCGGCATTTCGATCCAAAGAGAGCACCATACATTACCTGATGCTGCCGGCCTCGGCGCTGGAAAAATTTCTCTTCGAGTTCGTCAGCCGGATCGCGATGATGCTGGTGATGCTTCCCCTCCTCTATTGGATAACCTTCAACGTGCAAGGATACTTCTTTACGATCTTCACGGAAGCGGGCTTCGATCCAATTGGTATCAAGTACGTAGTGGCCCTGGATGACGACGTAACCTCTGATTACGTGGTCCTGGTATATTCGATGATAACGGGCGGGGTACTGTTCGTCCTTTCGCTGGCCTTTGCAGGAGCAGCGATCTTCACCAGGCAACCCCTCGTTAAATCTCTGTTCGCAGTGGCGGTGGTGGTCATGTTCTTTGTCGGATATAGCTATATCGTGATCGAGCATCTCGGGTTGGGCAAATTCAATCCTCCGGAGCGCATGTTGCTCGTGCCCCTTGAAGAGGACCATGCCTTGAAGACTTTAATGGCTGCCTTTTTTGTCGGAGCCGCGGTCATGCTGTTTGTGGCGTTCAGGAAATTAAAAGAGCGGGAGGTGTAATATGCAATTCCAGGATGGCAAAAGCATTTTTCTGCAGATCGCAGATACCATTACCGAGAAGGTGGTCAGCGGCGAGTTCGCCCCTGGCGGTAAAATTCCTTCTGTGAGAGAGCTGGCTGCTGAAATGGGCGTGAATCCCAATACCGTTATGCGTACCTACAGTGAACTTCAATCTATGAACATCATTGAAAACCAGAGAGGCATCGGGTATTTCGTAAATCCTGAGGCGAAAAAAATCATTTTGAAAGAAAAGAGGGAGGAATTCTTCAATAAAGTACTGCCGGAATTCCTCAGGCAGGCCGCATTGCTCGGCATCACCGCCGACGATCTGAAAAATCATTTGGGAACCTTGAACGGAACAATATGAAGCTCAGCAACAAAATACTAATCGGATTTTTCGGGTTCATCTTTTTGTACCTGACAGCGGCATTCGCCGAGTTGAGGCTGACCGGCAGCCCAAGCGTTATTGACGAGACTAACAGCATTGAAGAGACAGTCGACCTGCCTGCCTTCGCTGTTCTCATTGTAGGCGGGTTCACGGCAGATGTAAAGGTTATCCCTTCGGATCGGCCACGGCTCCAGATTCGCAGCTTCACCGGCGACTTGCTGAAAAGCTTCAATTATCAGCTTTCCGGCGACACACTCACCCTGTCGGGCTTTCAACCTGAGGACGTTCCACCGGCCAAGATCTCGCTCTCACTGTTCGTGCCTGAAACCGGATTTCGGGGAATCAGCGTAAACTCTTCGGTGGTTATAGTTGAAGGGTTGGAGCAGGAGACTTTACTCATATCGCAAAACGCTGGACGGATCTGGATGTCTGACACAAGGATCAACAACATTCAAATAGAGGCGTCAAACGGATCTTACCTCGACATCGCCGGCACGCACCTCGATACACTGTCCGCCAACGTTGAACAATCACAGGTGCTTATCAACTCTTCTGTCGGACTTGTGCGAGGGTCGATCACGAATGGCACCTACCTGCGCCTCAACCAGATCCGGGAGATCCATTTAAAGAAAGACGAGAGCAGCAAGTTGACCCTCTACCAGTAAATATCGGGCAAGCATTGTAACAAAATTCAGAAAACAC
>DASPNN010000339.1:0-3369 GCA_035626495.1 Chryseosolibacter sp. | reverse complement strand
ACCGCCAATACAAAGGACCCGGTGGTTCCCCCGGCATCGAAATACCCGAAGGTTGTGAAAGGAGGTTCGTATCTTGATGATGCGCGGGAGCTGCGATGTTCCAACAGAATTTCGTCAGATCCTTCCTGGAACAAGCGCGATCCCCAAGTGCCGAAAAGTCGCTGGTGGCTGACCGACGGAATGGGCGTCGGCTTCCGCATCGTGCGACCGGCATCACAGCCGTCAAAAGATGAGATTGAAAAATTCTTTGCACTATACTTGAAATAATTATCTACCTCCTCAACTATGAAAGACGAAAAATCGACACAATCGCGCCGGGAGTTTGTAAAACAAACGACGCTTGCGGCAGGTGGGCTCATGGCCATGCCGTTTATGTCTGAAGCCCGCTATTTTAATTCCGTGGATGATGCGATCAAAGTGGCGTTGATCGGATGCGGGGGACGCGGCACCGGTGCCGCAATGCAGGCGCTGCTGACGAAACAAAACGTAAAACTGGTTGCGATGGCAGACGCATTCCGTGACAGGTTGGATGAATGCTATAATTTCCTTTCCGATCCAAACAACGAAGAAGGCAACGTCAAAGATAAAGTACTGGTCACCGAAGACACCAAGTTCGTAGGCTTCGATGGTTACCTGAAAGCAATCCCCCTCGCCGATGTGGTCATCCTCACAACTCCGCCCGGGTTCAGGCCGCTGCACTTTGCGGAAGCGATCCGCCTGGGCAAGCACGTCTTCATGGAGAAGCCTGTTGCTACAGACCCGGCGGGGGTAAAGAAAGTGCTCGAGAGCGCCGAAGAGGCGAAGAGAAAAAAATTGAATGTCGTCGTTGGGCTGCAGCGCCACTACCAAAACTCTTACCGCGAACTGTACAAGCGCGTGCAAGACGGAATGATCGGCGAAATCACCTCTGGCCAGGTGTGGTGGAACAACGATGGAGTGTGGGTGAAGCAACGGCAGGCCGGCCAGACCGAAATGGAGTACCAGATGCGTAACTGGTATTATTTCAACTGGCTTTGTGGCGACCACATTACCGAACAACACATTCACAACATCGATGTGATGAATTGGTTCAAAGGTGCGTACCCGGTTAAGGCACAGGGGATGGGTGGTCGCCAGGTGCGGACAGGAAAAGAGTTTGGCGAGATCTATGACCACCATTATGTCGAATACCATTACGCCGACGGCACCGTACTCAACAGCCAATGCCGTCACATTAAAGGAACCTACGCAATTGTCGACGAGATGATTGTGGGAACGAAAGGCGTTGTCAAATGCGGCGCAGCGGAAGTATCCGCCAAAGGAAAATCATTGTACAAGTACGACAAGTCTCAGGAAAACAATCCGTACCAGACAGAACATGACGAGCTATTCGCTGCCATCGCGAAAAGCGAGTTCAAGTTTGCCGATGCCGAAAACGGTGCCAAAGCAACGCTGACCTCGATCATGGGCAGAATGGCGACATACTCCGGGCAAGTCATTGACTGGGATAAAACCCTGAACTCGGGCATCAGCCTGCAACCCGCAAAATATGCATGGGATGCGCAGCCGCCGGTGCTCCCTGATCAAAATGGCTTCTACCCCATCGCCACACCGGGTGTCACGCGTTATTTTTCATAATGACAAACAATCTTCATGAAAGGGTGCCATCACAGCACCCTTTTTCATTTTAAAAATTGGCACCAGTCCGTTAGCTTGCAGCGATAAACAGCGCTCAATGCAGTCACCTTTTTTCTGGAAAACCTGGCCGGATCAGCAGCGTCGCATGCTGTATTTACTTGGAGCACTCCTGGTGTTTTCGATGGCTTACATGTGGTTCAACTACTTCCGGGGAGCAGACAATGTCATTGGGTGGGAGAAAGTCCAGGAACAAAAGGCCATCGAAACAACCGTCCACGATTTCAGGACGGGTCCCTTTCACATATCCGTTCCTGCAGAAAACTATGTGATTTTTGAATACCTCGCCGGCACTCCCTTGCGCCACAACCTCGTCGCGAGCTACATCTTTCTTTCGGTGTTCGCCGTTGCTGTGGTCTTCCTGCTCGCCGTCGTTACGATCGTGGATCGTTTCTGGTATTTTGTCGGTATGAGTCTTTTCATTGTATTGATGGTTAGCATGAAGTTCGAAGTCCTCGCACTCTTCGGACAGGGCATCACCGTCACTATAGGCATCCTTATCGTCTATGTCGTTCCAAGTTTTTACTATAAGTACGTGCGTGTAACAGCATCGTTCACTGAGCGCGTGTTGGTATTTCTGCTGATTACTGCCGTGCTCGCTACGGTAATCGGCCTATTCTCCCAGGCGGAGTATCCCTACCTGCATATGGTGGCCACCGCTTATGTCTCCTCATTGATTTTGACGTTGCTGTTTATTATCACCGTTGCCCATGAAATCATGGTAGCGTTCGTATATATCACAAGTGAAGGTATACGCGAGGGTGCAGCAAAGCACTTCTCGCTTATTAGCTTTATTTACCTGGTCAATGTGCTCATCACGTGCCTGCACGAAATGGGCGTTGTCGAATGGAATTTTATCTACATTAACTTATACTTGCTGATCACCATCTCTGCTGTTTTGGGTCTGTGGGGTTTTCGGATCAGAGAACCCCAATACGAGCGGATTTTTCTTTTCGAACCCATCGGGGCGTTTTTCTTTCTGTGTTTTGCTTCAATTTGTTTCATCACCATCGCACAGTTGCTCGGTAATGCCAATGACGCAGCCTTAAAAGTAATCCGCGACATTATTATTTTCTCGCACGCCGGATTCGGCATCGTATTCTTCATTTATTTCTTTTCAAACTTTCTGGCCATGATGGGCGACGGAAACCGCGTGTATCGGGTGCTGTACAAACCCAATCGAATGCCGTACTTTACCTTCCGCCTTGCGGGGTTGCTCGCAAGTCTCGCATTTGTGATCGCTTCGCACTGGAGTGATTACGTTTATCACTCCACTGCCGGATTTTATAATTACATCGCCGACCTTTACATGGTCCAGGGTGACGAACAGTACGGGCGCGCTTTTTATGAACAAAGCAGTTCCCGAGCATTCCAAAACCACCGCGCCAATTATGCGCTTGGCATTATCAAGACCGACCGCCTTGATTTCGATAAGGCGAAACGCAATTATGAAATGGCCAACGGCAGAAGGCCGACTGAGTACTCGCTCGCCAATGAAGGCAATTTATATTTCTGGACGGGACGATATTTCGACGCGATCCAGGCATTTCAGAACGCGCACAAAAAAAGTCCCGGGTCCGGTGTTCTCAATAACAACCTGGGATACGCCTTCGCCAAAGTCCACGCCATTGATTCTGCCAGTCACTACCTCAATCGTGCGCGGAGTCATTCCCTGACTAAGAGCTCGGCCGAAAT
>DASPNN010000338.1:0-4868 GCA_035626495.1 Chryseosolibacter sp. | reverse complement strand
AAGCTACCCTTCTGGTTGATAGTTCCTGCAAACACGGTCGACCCGCTGCTCTTCTCAACCGGGACAGGCTCGCCAGAGATCATACTTTCATCGACGTATGAGGACCCCGTTGTGACGACTCCATCCACAGGAATTTTTTCGCCAGGGCGCACAACGATCGTGTTGCCGACCTTGACCGTTGCGATTGAAATTTCTTTTTCCTGACCGTCAATGATCACCCGGACAGTCTTCGGCTGCATTCCCATCAGTTTCTTGATCGCGGCCGACGTGCTGGACTTGGCTTTATCTTCCAGCATCTTTCCCAGGGATATGAAAGCGATAACAACCGCGGCAGCTTCGTAATACACGTGGGCATGCAGACCCCGGGAATGCCAGAACTCAGGAAAGAAAGTGTTAAACGCGCTGAATGCGAATGCTATACCGGTTGACAGTGCGACCAGCGTATCCATATTCGATTTTCCATGTTGTGCCTGCTTCCATGCGTTCACAAAAAATGTCCTTCCAAAATAAAATACAACCGGTGCGGTCAGTGCCATTGAAACGTAAGTGCCATACGGCATGTCCATGAAGAACATCCCGATAATCACTACGGGCAGCGCCAGTATCGATGACCAGATCGTTCTAAGGCGGACGGCCCGGTAGTGCTTTCGTTGGGCTTCTTCCTGTACAGCCTTGGGGTCTTCCGCGTCGACGACCAGGTCGTACCCAATTGATCTTACCGAATTCTGAAGATCCGCCGGTTTGGCGACCGTGCTGTCGTATTCAACGGACGCGGTCTGGTTGGCAAAATTCACGGCGGCGTTTTTTACGCCCGGTGTAGACTTTAACATCGATTCCACGCTGATGGCACACGCGGCGCATGTCATTTCGAGTACCGGAAATGTGGCGCGAATTGTTCCACCTGTTTTCGCTGGTGGCCGAATGGCTGCTTCCATAGTATTCATAGCTGCGATTTCATTACAATTATACTGGACCGGACCCCGCATTGTTTTACACTTTACCTGTTTAGATTTACATGATTTGAAGCAAGACCGGAAACGGCTACATTCGTAACAAACAAGTGTTATGCTTGAACTCGTGATAGAAGCGCGCAAAGCATCGCTGGCGCCCGGAATGGATGTTAAACGGATACTGCCTTTCCGGCTCAGGCGCATGGTGGGACCATTCATTTTTATGGACCACGCGGGTCCTGTTCAGGTGCAACCGGCGGCGGCTACCGGTATGGATGTGTTGCCCCACCCGCACATCGGTCTGTCGACGGTCAGCTATTTGTTCGGCGGAAAAGCCACACACCGTGATAGCCTGGGCGTTGAGCAGGAGATCAGGCCGGGTGAAGTGAACTGGATGACAGCCGGGAAAGGCATTGCCCATTCCGAAAGGTTTGAAGATCCTGCCATGCTTGCCGGGGGCACATTGGAAATGATTCAGACATGGGTAGCACTGCCGGAGCGCGATGAAGAATCCGATCCATCGTTCGATAATTACAAGCCAGACGTTCTGCCGGTTTATACGGACGTGGGTGTGTGGATGCGGCTGATTGCCGGAAGTGCATTTGGATTGTCAAACGGAGTAAAGACACACTCGCCACTATTTTATCTGCATGCGCTTCTTGAACCGAATTCCACCTTCGGATTGCCGACCGGGCACGCCGAACGTGGTGTTTATATTGTAAAGGGAAGTATCGAGGTTGCAGGCCGTAGCTATATGGCAGGCCAGATGCTCGTGTTTGGCCGCGGGGCCGATCCGATACTTCGCGCCAAAGAAAAAAGTACCCTGATGCTTTTGGGTGGCGAGCCCGTGGGCGAACGCTTCATCTGGTGGAATTTCGTCTCCTCCAGGAAAGAGCGTATTGAGCAGGCAAAAGCCGATTGGCAGGAAGGCCGGATTGCCTTACCACCGACGGACAACCAGGAATTTGTACCGCTGCCAAAAGACAAGTCGCGGCCTGCCGGCGGACCGCCTCCGCAAGCGTTGTCCTGATCTTATTGCAAAAACGCGCGAATCAAAACTGGAATCGAATGAGAACATATTCAACACTAAGTGAAGCGCTGACGGATCTCAAACGCCGCGGGTACAGCGAAGATTTCAATCTTCGACCACACTGTGTGCATTGCCCGGCGCGCAACCTTCAATGGGAACCGGAACATTTCACGGTGGATGAGTTTCACAGGTTTGAAGGGATGTCCAGCACGGACGACAACAGCATCGTTTACGCAATTTCCTCGAAGGACGGCATCAAAGGTACGCTGGTGGATGCTTACGGAATGTATTCCAGTAACCTCACGGAGGCGATGATCCACAAGCTATCCATCAGGCGGTAGCCGTTCCGTTATTACGGTCCGTTAATTTTTAATAAAAAGTTTCTGAAATCAGGCGCATTCACCTTAAACTGGCGTCGATCCCAAGGTCAATCCCTGTAATTCAACGCGGGCTTGCGATCGCCCAGCAGAGGTTTGTATTTGTAGGTGCCTATCCTGCGGTCGAATTCAGACTTAGCCTTTGTGATCAGCTGAGGATCTGAAAATAGATCTATACCGGTGAGGGCCATCGTTTTGGCGGCCACGAGCATGCCTTTGATTCCGATATCCATGCCTCCGCAGGCGACGGCTTGCCAGCTGTGAGCTGGAGTGCCTGGAACCCAGGTTGCTGCATCCAGTCCAACCGTTGGGACCACGTAGCTTACATCTCCGACGTCGGTGCTGCCGCCGCCGGAGTCTTCTGTTTTACGCAGAGGCAAAATGCTGTCCGCGAGTGTCATCGTTACGGGTTCCGCGAACGTCGCCTGTATTTTTCTTGCGAATTCGATCTCTTCCGGTGAATACTTGACGCCTCCGACCTTCGTCAGGTTGGCGTGCATGGCCTGTGAAAGTGTTGTGTTTAGCAACAGGTCGTGTATGCCCCCGATAATTTCGTACTCCATGCGTGTATCCGTTCCCATCGCCGCACCCTTGGCAGCGTTAACAACGCGTTCAAAGATTGCCGATGCATGTTCGCGCTTAGGGTGACGGACGTAGTAATACACTTCAGCATAATCCGGGATAACGTTCGGCGCCTTTCCGCCACTTGTGATGACATAATGGATCCGCGTTTGCTGGGGGACGTGCTCGCGCATCATGTTCACCATCACGTTCATGGCTTCGACCGCGTCAAGGGCGCTGCGACCTTTATCGGGTGAGTCCGATGCATGTGCAGACAACCCGTAAAACCTGAACTTGGCCGATTTGTTTGCAAGCGCGCTCGTCATACTCACTTCGTTGCGATCGCCCGGGTGCCAGTGGATTACGGCGTCGACATCACGGAACAATCCTTCGCGGACCATGTAAACTTTTCCGCTTCCACCTTCTTCGGCAGGTGTACCGAAGACTTTAATAGTACCCTTCAGCTTTCCTGATTCAATCAGATTTTTGAGCTCGATTCCGGCGGCGACACTGGCCGTTCCGAACAAGTGATGTCCGCAGCCATGACCCGCATCCTTGCCGGCAATCGGTTTCTTTTCGGTTGCTACCTGTTGCGAAAGTCCGGGTAGCGCGTCGAACTCCGCCAGAATCCCGACAACGGGCTTGCCTGTGCCGAACGTCGCCACAAACGCGGTCGGTATCCCGGCCACACCCTGTTCAACGTTAAAGCCATTCTCTTTTAAGGTCTTTTGTAACAGATCGCTGCTTTGAACTTCTTTATAGCCGACCTCGGCGAATCCCCAGATATCGAGCGCAATCTGCTTGTAACGACCAGACTTTTCCTGAATGTTTTTCATCGTCTGGTCTTTCAGTGATGTGTTATCGCTCCTGCGTTGCCCGGGACACATGGAAGCAATGCATAAACAAAGAATGGAAATCGTGAATGATCGTTTCATAAAGAAGACTTTGATATCAAGATAGAGGTAAGTTCAGAATTTTCTTCCGGTTTCCAGTACATCAACACCCGCGCGTCACAGGGGCACCGTGTAGCCCACCTTAACCTTGTCCATGACCACGTGCGTGTAAAAATGCTTTACGTTGGCATTATCCATGAGTATATTTTTTGAAAATTCCTCATAGTGGACCATGTCCCTGGTTGAGATGACCAGGACAAAATCATATGTACCGGTGACGTAATAGCACTGCGTCACTTCCGGATGAGCCCGCATCGCCGACCGGAATTCGTCAATGGCCCGCGAATTGCCTACCTGCAAGATCACGTCCACGATACACGTGAGCCCGATACCGGCAACTGACGGAGATATGATGGAGACATCGGCTTCGATGATCCGGTCGTCACGGAGCTTTTTCAGCCGGCGTTGAACCGCACTCGGGCTGAGACTGACTTTTTCACCCAACTCTTCAGCCGTCATCCTGTTATTTTGCTGCAGTAGCCGCAGCAGTTCCCGGTCGTATTCGTCTACCGTCTGCATGATTTTAGAGAATTTCCGCAGAAAATTAGTGAAAACCGGCGTTGATCCCCTGTTTATTTCGGAATTCCGTCGGGTGATCCTTAGCAACTTTGTGAAAAAAATTCGACACAACCGGTAAATTACCACATGAAACCTTCCGATGCTTCACGATCCAATTTCAGTCACGCCGCCTTCACAGCTGAAGAGGTAAAACGATTCCGCGACGAAACGCAAGGATGCGCGCACGTCGTTCATCTCAACAATGCGGGTGCCGGCCTCATGCCGGACATTGTGACCAAAAGTATTATTGACCACGTTCACCTCGAGGCTCAAATCGGCGGGTACGAGGCCGCAGCGCTAAGGGCAACTGTCATCCAGGAATTTTACAGCATGGCTTCGCGTTTGCTTAATTGTAAACCAAGCGAGGTTGCTTTTACGTCCAGCGCAACCGATTCGTTCACGCGGGCGCTTTCGTCGATTCCATTCGAGGCAGGAGATA
>DASPNN010000337.1:0-4189 GCA_035626495.1 Chryseosolibacter sp. | reverse complement strand
TGATCCCCGTTTCCCTGTGAATCTTCAGGAAGAGGGGATTCAGGATGGGGTTTTCAAGGTGAATGCTGCCTTCAAGAATACTTGCTTTTACATGATGATGATCAAACCACTTGTTTTCAATTTCGATGTGGAAGAAGCTGGCATCGTTAGAAAAGTTTTTATCATAGTGAGCGTCCTGCCAATGATGAAAAAGCAATGTGCCGGGAACGCAATTCACAGTCTTCTTCCTGTTGACCTCGTCAAGACGGCCGCGAAGGTGATAATAGAAGAGAACATTCTCGTGATAGTGCCACGGCAGCTGGGCAATATTGGACGTGTATTCAACTTCCGTCAGGATCGTTCCCTCCAACCTGATCGAACGTTGCTTGTTCCAAAATGATTGTCCTGCTTTGAGCTGCTTCATTTACACCCCTTTGATACGGTGGATGTCTTAAAGTTAAGGTTTTTTGATATTCTTGCTTTATAGCTGCGTAAATACTACCGCCCAGAGCCATTTGCTGGTTATTGAACAGAGTTTTTCTGAGCCGCCTTCCATGTTATTGACGCGATGACAGCCGTGGGGATGTAGCGGTAATTCTCGGCGCGGCTGTCGTGAATGGCCTCTATTCAATCAGGGCCTGCAGCTTCCTGAAATCAAAGCTCTTCAGAAATTCGTAGACCCGCATATCGTTATCGTTGAAGCGCGGATCGCCATTTTCGATTGGCTCCCTGAAGTCATGGTTGAGTGTCGTACTGATCGAAAGCAATTGCGTGGCGCTGCGCGGTTTCGATCTATCGAAATATTCAGGGTTAAGCTTCACGAGCGCCATCGTAAATTCGGATTTTTCCGGTGTAAATCCTGAAATCGTCTCGCCGGTATTATTAACGTACGCGGGCTTGCCGAGGTCGGCGGCTGACCAGCTTTCCATTTCCTTCTTGATCATATCGCGTGTGATGCCGGCGCCCGAGTCCCCGGCCCTGATCTTGTCGTCCAGCGCACGCAGACTCGCTTCAAAGTATTGTTTTCCCGTGACGGGTATCCATAACTTTTTGCCCGGCCTGGTGATCAGCAATCTGGAATTGCTATACAGTGTAACACCGCCGAACGTTGTCACCGGCACAGGTTCCAGCATGATCTCACTACCGTCCGCATCCATCAGTTTTTCGTAAAACAGGCTGCAGCCTGAAAACGCATGCTCCGGATCATTGAACGTAAACTGAAATTCATGATGCGGTTCGTCGATCTGCGAATATCCCACCTTCCCGTTGCGCCGATAATATTCGGCAAGCATCAACGTCAGGTTGAGCGGGAGGGGTGACTGCGGTTTATACTCCGAGGGATCGGAAAGATATCGCAGTTCCGTTGTGGCGATGATCTCCCAACCTTTTGGCTGAATGAACTCCGGATATGTTTTGAGGAGCCCGCATAGTTTTTGCGTTTTGTCGAGCAGGACTTTCTTTTCATCCGCCGACAACTTGTAAGGTGTGAGCCGCTCTTCGTAGGTTTTATTTTGCCAGGTGCCGGGTTGGGCGGGGAGCAACTGGTAATCCTGGGCTAAGGCCGGTGTCAACACCAGGACGAAAAATGTGGTGGCGGAAATTTTCATTTTGATCACAATGAGTGTGGTCTTAAAGTTTCACGATTTCCACCCGGCGGTTTTTCGCCTTACCTTCTTCCGAGGAATTATCGGCAACCGGTTTTTCCTGCCCCCAGCCTTTTGCAACGAGTCGTCCACCGTCGATCCCGGCTGTCGTTAATGCCTTGACGACCGACCTGGCGCGGGTTTCCGACAGCGTTTTGTTAGCCGCAGCGTTGCCAACGTTATCGGTATGGCCTTCGATGCTTACTTTCAGCGATGGATTGGCCTGCAGCATTTGCGTGATCTGGTCGATGATGGCCTGTGATTCTGGTTTGATGTCCGACTTGCCGGTTTCGAAGTTGATGTACAGCGCCACGGACCCGGTATTGTTCAAGGTTTCGAACATTTCGTTGGCTCTGATGTCCTGCCGCATCGCGCTGCGTTCGAGTACGAACAGGGAATAGGCGCCGATCTCCCCGGCAGTTTCCGGTGTATACATGTCGCTGATCCGTATCCAGTATTCCTTGTCTTTTATTGTCATTGTAAACGTTGCCGCCATCTCTCCGCCTCCAAGCTCGTCCGCGCCTGAATACACTTTCTTGCCTTTGTTCTTCAGTACGGCGTTTTCATAATTTTTAATGATCTGCAGGGGGCTCGGCCTCTTACCGGTCTCCGACCCAAAAGCGTATTTCAGCATTGTAACGTTGCCCTCGATGGACTGCACCTTCGATGATCCGAGCTGGAACTCGGTGGCATTGTAATTCGACGTGCACGACTCAATGACAAAATCCGGCAGTCTGGTGAAAAGCGCGTTGTCCTTGCAGCCGTCCGCGTCTTGCGAACGGGAAGCTACAACACTGGATAAGATGAGAACAACGACAGAAAACCATGTCTTTTTCATAATGAACAGGTAGGGGTTAGTTTGAAAATCAGATTTAATATAGTTTTTTTTAAAAAAAGATCAATGCCCGGTAAAAAATCCGAATCACAAAAATTCATATTTCATTCTCACATCCATGGCGTGTTTGCATAGGTGAAAGGACACGAAAGTATTTGGCGCAAAAAGCGCTATTGAAACGTATTCTGCACTTTCCGATCTGTCGTCTTCAATTGTTATCCGGTCCGTGAAAAGTAAAAAACCTTATGCCGGCCGTAGCTGTCAAAATTTCAAAGTTTGAATGTAAAATCGTCACGTGACAGCCGCCTGCGCAAGGGCCTGTTTGGCAATTGCCGGAATTTTTGACAGACAGCCTGCCTGTTGCACTACCCAACGCATTACTGTATTTCGAAAGGCATAAAATTTGAAAAAAGGCTGGCCAGATTGATCGAAAAAACTCTAAAAGAAAGGAGGATTGAACTATGATGAGCAAAAGCCTAGTGAAATCAAATGGCGATCTGTTTCCGGCCATCCCTTCCTTGTTAGATAATTTCTTCGGCAGGGACTGGCTGGATTCGACGATGGCTAACTGGAGAACCGTCGATGCCTCATTGCCCGCTGTCAATGTCCGGGAGACGAATGACGATTACACAATCGAAGTCGCCGCTCCAGGCATGAAGCGGAATGATTTTAAGATCGAACTGGACAACGACGTTCTCACGATTTCTTCACAACGCGAAGATAGCCGTGAAGAAAAGGACGGTAATTACACCCGCAGAGAATTCAGCTATCAATCATTCCAGCGTTCGTTTTCACTCCCGCAAAACAGGGTGAAGAGCGACGAAATCCAGGCAAAATACGTTGATGGCATTCTGCGGATCACCGTACCAAAAACAGAAGATGCCAAGGCCAAGCCCGCTAAGCAAATAGCGGTGGCTTAACAAAAGGCGGGACCCACCCGCCTTTTTTTCTGCCTTCAGATACCAAGTAAGAAAGGAGGGACTATGAAGCTGATCATGTTACTTTTCTTGTGGTTGCGGACGATGGATGTTGATTTTCGGTCACTAGCTCAGCAACCTGGCGACCACCGCGATCCGGTCGTTCCGGTCGAACAGGATGCAACCCGGGTAGACACGAAGTACGCGCATGGCGTTTCAGTGTTGCGACCACACCGGCTCGCGGACCCCGACTTGCCCGATCGCCGGGGTCCGGTGATCCGCAAGGCTCCTTCATCACACTGGAACTATCAGGAGCTTCCCTTGCGAAGTGACATAACGGGAGAAAGACCATATGCAGTTCTTCCAGCCGGCATTTCGTTGTCCGGCACGAACGCAAGGTTAAACGCGACACGAGTATTCAAACGAACCGGCGGGTCTGAGACGTAAATTCGCGCCCCAATTGGAAGGATAAATCAAAAAAATGAGACTGTCTCAAAAGTGATCACTCGAGCAGGTCAACCGTATTTCGAAACCACTTCGCATTCATTACTTTTGAAACAGTCTCATGTATATTCTTCTAATGACTATTGAGCGCCCTGTATCAATGCATTGAGCGTACGTTGATCCGATACAGTATAATTACTTCGATTAATCATACCACCGGTATCCCACCAGAATGGTTCACACCCGTTGGCGATTGCCTGCTGCGTGACAAATCTTATCCAATGGTCTACGTAAGCGTGGGGTTTCTCCATATCCAAAGGCGTGGTACGCCTGTGAGCTCCGTATTCACCCAAAATAACCGGAATACCTTT
>DASPNN010000336.1:0-2673 GCA_035626495.1 Chryseosolibacter sp. | reverse complement strand
CAACCGCGCACCAGGGAAGGCGGTTTCTGGCATAAGCACCGTTATCCCTATCAGATGTGGCTGGATGGTCTTTATATGGCCGGCCCTTTCTATGCGGAATATTCAAAAATATTTCACCATCCCGAAGGCTTCGATGACGTCGTCCGCCAACTCGTCTGGATGGAAGAGCACGCCCGCGACGAGAAGACCGGATTGCTTTACCACGCCTGGGACGAAAGCAAGCAGCAGCGATGGGCCAACCCCGAGACTGGACAATCTCCGGAATTCTGGAGCCGGGCAATGGGATGGTACGCAATGGCGCTTGTCGATGTGCTGGACTATTTACCGGCCGATCATCCGAAAAAAGCAATTCTCGTCGCCATCCTGACCAGGCTCGCGACTGCCCTCGCAAAATACCAGGATCGCCAGACGGGCGTGTGGTTCCAGGTGACCGACAAAGGGCATTTGCCCGGCAACTACCTGGAAGCTTCTGCAAGCTGCATGTTTGTCTATGCCATCGCGAAAGCTGTTCGTCTCGGTTACCTCGATCGCAGTCATTATCCGGTAGCCCGACGCGGCTTCGAAGGGATCATCCGGAATTTTATCGTAACCGATGATCGCAAGGACGTACACTTGGCCGGGACGTGCGCAGGGGCCGGACTGGGAGGCAATCCGTACCGGGATGGAAGTTTTGAGTACTATATCAAAGAACCCGTCAGGACCGACGACCTCAAAGGGATCGGTCCTTTCATGCTTGCAAGTATTGAAATTGAATTGTTATCCAAACTCTAGTATTATGAAGCCTGTTTGCCTGCTGTTCATCAGCTCACTTCTACTGCATAGCGCTCACGCGCAGACGAAACAATCCCTGCCGCGCACGTTTGGCGTCAAGGTAACCAACCCGCTGCCAGCCGATCGCGAAAACGTACTTGTCGTAATTTCTCCAGCGCAGCTGAAGTCGATTCAGGGATTCAATCCCAAGGGATTTGTAGTTATGCACGGCGATGAAGAGATCCCAAGCCAGTACAATGCCCGCGACGATCGCAATGGAGGGATCGCGTTCGTAATCCCGAAGCTTGCGCCTTCCGAGAAACGCACCTTCACCATCCGTTACGATCCGTCTGCGAACGTTCAGCGCGAGTATAAGAAATTGACGCAGGCTGAACTGTCGCACAAGACAGGCGGCGCGTGGAATAACAGGGAATACAAAGGCGGAACTTTTGTCAATGTTGCATCCCTTCGGGTCCCGCCGGAGCATAAAGATCACTCCTGGTTTATTCGCTACGAAGGACCGGGGTGGGAATCGGACAAAGTTGCCTACCGGTTTTATCTCGACCAGCGTAATGCCACCGACGTGTTCGGCAAGACAGTTCCCGACCTGGTTCTTCAGCGCGTGGGCCATGACGGATTTGATTCGTATCACAATCTGCAGCCGTGGGGAATGGATGTGATGAAAGTCGGCCCATCGTTGGGCATCGGGTCGATCGGCGCATGGGTTGACGGATCGGTTACCCGTGTTGAAAAGACCGACAGCGTATATGCAACAATCCAGGAAAACGGAGCCCTCTATTCTTCAGTCAGAACAGACTACTATGGGTGGAAGGCCGGCGAGAAAAAGAGCAACACACATTCTTTCATCAGCATCCATGCCGGAACCCGCCTGACGCGGCAGGTAATTGTAACGTCTACCAACATGGACAACCTCTGTACGGGGATTGTGAAAGATCCGAAAGCAACGAAGTTGCAGGACGCAGGCAGCAAAAACCGCTATGGGTACCTGGCAACATTCGGTCCCCAAAGCCTGAACAACGACAACCTGGGACTCGCGGTTTTTTTTAAAGCTGCGGATCTGTCGGGACTGACTGAAGATGCCAATAGCCATGTCGTTAGACTGAAGCCTTTTCAAAATACGGTCGAGTATTTTTACGCCGCAGCATGGGAAAAAGAACCGGACGGCATCCGTGATCAGGCCGGATTCGAGGCGTTCCTGAAAAAAACAGCAGAGGAGCTCGCCAACCCGGTGAAGGTCGAGATCGAATGAGCATTGTACCGAAAACCGTTATCCCGGCCGCGGTTCGCTTTTGCGTAACGGCGTAACTAAATATGATGCTCGCGCAGATTCTATAAAGAAACGCCGCGCTTCCAGGGGATGAAATCGTCCTGGCTCAGGCGCACAGCTTTTGGCGCGATCCGGCCACTGGCGACTTCGATAATATAATCGAGTATCTCGTTCCCGGTTTCCTCGATGGATTTCTTTCCTTCAATGATCGGCCCGGTATCGATGTCAATGATGTCGGGCATGCGCATGGCAAGCCTGCTGTTGGATGAGAGCTTGATGACCGGCACAATAGGATTGCCCGTCGGCGTTCCAAGCCCGGTCGTAAACAACATGACGTTCGCGCCGGAGCCTGCCATTGCCGTTGTGCTCTCTACGTCGTTGCCCGGAGTGCAAAGCAAGGTCAGTCCGGGCTTGCGCACGTACTCGGTGTAATCCAGCACATCGTTTACGGGGGAGGTTCCGCCTTTCTTGGCGGCGCCGGCCGACTTCATTGCGTCGGTGATCAACCCGTCTTTTATATTTCCTGGCGAAGGATTCATGTCGAAACCGGATCCCACAGCCTCTGCAGCTTTCGCGTACGCACGCATCAGCTCGACAAACCGGTTGGCCGTACGCTCGTCGGCGCACCGGTTGAT
>DASPNN010000335.1:0-3168 GCA_035626495.1 Chryseosolibacter sp. | reverse complement strand
ATTGACTTGTACTCCGAGTGTTGCTCGTGGAGCTTCAGCAAGTTGAGGGTCGCGACCCAGTCCTCGTAATTCTCCTTTGTGAGATCCGACAGCCTGCAAACAACTCTAACGGTGCCGGCGACATGATCCGCATAAACACTGCCGCCCTTGACCGCCCTGAAGCCACCATTGTTGATGTATGGCTTCGTGTTCAGGTGATCAACCATAAAATCCACCTGGTCAGCTGGCAATTCGGACTCATAAACGGCGCCGTCAATATGATCGATGTGCAGGTTATTTTCCTGAGTAAGCTGCGCTATTTCCCCCACACTAAAGCTGGAAGTGACGCCAAAGATAACCACCCCGGGCTCAAAACCGGAGCAATACTCCTGCGACCGCGCATCGTCTTCACAGGAAATAACGGCAAGAGATAAAAGAACGAATAACAGAATCCGGTACATGACATTTTTTTGTCATTTGACACGACGAAGGATGATTTGGTTGTGACCCCACGTGATTCCCCGGGTGTTGCGGATTTTATACGCGGATGTTTGCCTGCTATTCGTAACTTCGCAAAAAGCCCGTAGATGACATACCTGAGAATTTTTCTTTGGGCGGCGCTGCTCATAATTACGGTAACCATTCCGTTGCGCGGCCAGGCCTTGGTTGAACTTACCATCCGGCCCTATAACAATGGAAAAATCTTCGTAACTCAACCGCTACAGGACGGGCGCCATTGCCATTCCAACTGGCGGGAAACAACCGCGAACAAAAACGGCAAGCTCGTCCTGAAATTTCCCCTGACTGCCCCGGGTTTTGTCACAGTCACGTATGGCAGCCGCGTTCACGATTTATATGTTGAGCCAGGGGCAAAGGTGAAAGCAACGATCGCAGAATCGATCGTCTTCAACGGCGATCTTATAAAACAAAACGAATTCCTGGCAAGCCGGGGACGGCCAGACCGGTATCCCCACGGTATGAGCGAAAAGTCCGTGCCCCCGCTCGTAGCCAGGCTCAAGCATATGAGCAACCAGGAATTTATTGATACGATAACGACTTGCCTGAACAGGGAGCTCGAGAAGCTCGAATCACTTGGTGCATCAGACCCGACTGCATTGACCGGGCACTTCCGGGAAATGGCCGCAAATGATGCACACTATTACTATCGCATCCTCGGTGTCTCAGCTTTGGAACAACGGTACATGAAGTATCTATGGCCCGGTCACAATGCGCCCCTGGAAATCCCTAACCCCGAATTCATCCAATCCACGGCCGAGCTGTGGGCCTTTCTTTTCCCGGAAGAGCTGCTAAAAAGACGTGCAAACTATTCAAAGAATCACGGTCTTTACCTGTTGAATTATATCCTCCGCTACAAAGGCGCGTTTTTGAAAGAGTTGGCTTCTCATGAGCCCGATCGCATCAATTTCTTCATTGACGATCTTGCCCTGGCCCAGAAGTATCTGGAAGGCGAGGTGCTTGAAACGTTTCTTGCATACTATTTCCTGTACTACTTCAATCCGGCGCACTTTTCTCGAGAGCTCCTCGACTACCACAAAACCCTGAAAGAACGTTTTCCCGATTCCCCTTATCTGGCGATCACCACTCCAAAAGCCATGGAAATTGAACAGTCCCTCGGGCCAGGTGCCGGCGTCGGGCAAACGGCAGATGTGAAAGTGATTCAGAACTTCAAAGCAATCGATGACTACCCAACGTTGCTCGAACAGTTTAAAGGCAAAGTAGTTTTCGTCGATATCTGGGCATCATGGTGTGGGCCTTGCATCCAGGAGTTTCCGCACTACGGACCGATCCACAAGCTGCAAAAAGACCGCAGCGATTTTGTGGTGCTGTATGTCTCACGAGACCGGCCGGAGCACGCAAAACGATGGGAAAGATTCATTCACGAGCGGAAACTTTCCGGCTACCACCTCATTCCGAACGAGAAGCTCGTCGAAGACCTGCGCAAACGTATTGGCTGGGAGGCAATTCCGCGCTATGTCCTCACCAACAAAAGGGGGGAGCTTGTGAACACCGACGCCCCTTCTCCCCGCCATGCTGCAAAGCTCCTGAACCAGATCGAGAAAATTCTGAAAGAATAGCGGGACAGCCTTCCGCGCCGCGATACATTTAAATTTCATCGCCGGCCTTCAATGCCCGGACTTTCTGTCCAGACTCATACACTTTGGCCACGCCTTCACCGCCGAGGCGGAATGTGTGATTCAAGGATTCGACGAGCATCCCTTCCGGCAAACCCACGACTTTCTGACCGGGATTCAGCGATACGAACTCCGCGATTCGTTCCGGGCGCGTCTCTCCGCCCTGCCCCTCAAACTTCAGTTCGTGGTAATGAGGGTTGATCTGAAAAGGCACGATGTGCAACGCCTCGAAGGAGCGTGGTTGAACGACGGGCATGTCGTTGGTTGTCATGATGGTAGGGCATGCAATATTCGCCCCGGCACTCCATCCGATATAAGGTGTCCCGTCGCGGACCGCGTCCTGGATCACCGACAGCAAGCCGGCATCATACAATCTTGCCAGCAGCGCGAAGGTATTGCCTCCGCCGGTGACGATTGCACCGGCTTCCCGCAATGCCAGTTCCTTGTTCGGCGCGTCGTGGATGGAATCGATGGAATATCCCATCGGCCTAAACACATCGCGGACCTTTTGCGTGTATTCATCGAAGGGCAACGTGACGGCCGCGTAGGGTATGAACACCAACGGCTTGTCCAGCGGGCCGAGAAATCGTTTCACCCATGGTCGCGGCCAGGTAAAAAATATAGTTCCCGGCATGGTTGAGTTACTCAGTAGCAGTGCTTTCACGGAGATATAATCTGGTGCACAATTTTAAATCAATTTCCATTTCCCAATTCAACTGAATGCTATAGATTTGCCTTAAATTAAACGACCATGTTCGAACAATATCTTCAGGACGGAGCAAACACCTTTATAGCGATTGTCGCGGTATTGGTTGGTTTTGCAACAGCGCTGGGTTACATCGATTTCCTCAAAACGAAAAAGGAAGGAAAGAAAGACTAATGATCAGGACTCAATCTTATAAGAATACAACAAAAAAGCCCTGATATTTTCAGGGCTTTTTTCTTATGGATTGATTCCTGTTTACCGCGATGTAATTGGCGATTTATAGGTTTTTTGCCACTCGTCGAACTTGACGTTCTTCTTGTAGTGATCCTC
>DASPNN010000334.1:0-3931 GCA_035626495.1 Chryseosolibacter sp. | reverse complement strand
CATCCTGCTTTTCACCAACCCTTTTTCCTCAAGCCTGTTCAGCACTGAATGAACCACACCAAGTTTCACCGTCCGGCCTGTGTGTTTTTCAAGCTCGTCGCAAATTCCCACGCTGTACGCTTCGTTCACAAGCGCCGCTATGGTGAGCAATACCAGCTCCTCAAATTCGCCGAGGTTCGTTCCTTTCATCGCGTTGTTTTTTATTAATTACGTAATTGTATGTAAAATTGTTGAATTAAACTAATATTTTGTATGTAAAATCAGCATAGCTTTTTTTATAACCGCAGGGTGCTCTATTATATACAGGATAACAGAAGAAGTGTACAGAATGGCAGAGACCGGCGTCGGCAGACTCCAATCATCCAATCATTAAATCATTAAATCAATAAATCACCCAATGGCCCTGGCCATCTCCCAGCCAATGATCCCTTTCTTCCTGGCAGAGTCCCAGCGATATTCTCCCAGCACGCCATCTTTCCGAATGACGCGATGACAAGGGATCAGATAAGCAATGTGATTGGAACCGACGGCCGAACCGACCGCCTGCACAGCCTTGCTGCTGCCAATGGCGGATGCGATGTCCTGATATGAGGAAACACTCCCCGGTGGAATTCGCAGCAACGCCTCCCAGACCTTGACCTGAAAGTTCGTTCCTTTCACGAGCAGATGCAGCTTGTTTTGTTTTGACGGACGAAATATCTGTTCGACAAAATCAGCCGTCAGTTTTGTATCCTGATGGAAGACCGAGTTGTGCCAATAGGTTTTCATTTCATCGATCGCCGACCGTGGATCCTGGTCGGCAGCCAGAAATGACATCCAGCAGATGCCGCGTTCCGTGACACCAAGCAGACATAAGCCAAAATAAGTCGCATGGATACCATACTCGATCCGAATGCCCGACCCCCGCTGCTTGTACTCTTGAGGAGTGACGGCTTCCAGTGTTGTAAAAAGATCGTATACCCGTGACTGCGCCGATAGTCCGGCGGCTTCCGCCGCTTCGACGAGGTTTTTTGCTTCGGCAAGTTTCCCTTTGAGGAAATCAACGGTGAGGTATTGCAAAAAACGCTTGGGACTGATCCCGGCCCATTCGGTAAAGATCCGTTGAAAATGAAACGGGCTAAGGTGGACTTTTTCAGCGACTTCGTCCAGATCGGGTTGATTTCTGAAATTTTGTTCCAGGTACCTGATGGCTTGCTCGATCCGATGATAATTGATATGAGAATTTTCCGCTGTCAATGTCATACAAATATAGTTTGATTTCGTTTTCAAAATTCGGGCTATTGCTCCCGATCCTCAACCCGATTGTTGCCGACCTTTTTCATGCAATGTCCGCACGGCCGATAACCGGCGTTGTGAGCTTCTGCCGCGCTGGAAAAGAACATCCGGTTTCGTCGCAGCATTCGCCGGCCGGAGCGGCAATGCAAGATGCCGTAAATCTTAAGCTTGCGGTTTCCAGCAAATTGAACAACCCCCCATCGAAGGAGGCGGAAAAGATCTTTGTCGCTGAAATCGTCGTGGCTAATCATCGCTTAACGCGCGTCGTGAAAAATCACTCCCAGTGCATACCGCTCACCTTTATGCAATTCGCTGATTCCATGTTTCATGGTCGCCCGGTAATATCCGCGTGTTCCCCTTGCTGGCCGGAAATTGGTGGTGAAGATCAAAGCATCACCGCGGGAAAGGTGTATCACATGCGCGCGGGATTGCGCACGTGGAACCTGTTCAACGATTACAAACTCACCCCCGGTGAAATCCGTTGCAGCGTCGCTTAGCAGAAGGAGCACCTGGAAGGGAAAATAAACATCTCCGTAGAGATCCTGGTGAAGCGTATTGTATCCACCGGTTCCGTATTTGAGAATTAATGGTGTCGGTCGCTTTTGTCCGGCCCGATGACAAGCGTCGAGCAGTTCTTCATGCGCGTGGGGAAAGATCTTCTCTTCGCCGAGAAGTTGCATCCATTCGTTACCGATTGCGGCCAGGTGCGGATAAAATTGCTGACGGATTTCGCGTACGACCGGCGGCAATGGATAAGCAAAATATTTGTACTCGCCCTGACCGAAACGGTAACGGCGCATGTCGATCACATTCCGGTAAATTTCGCCCTGAGGGTAAAGTGCTTTGACCGCTTCACATTCGTCTGTGCTTAGGAGGCCGGGAACACGGGCGTAACCGCGATCATTGAGTGACTGCTGAATAAGGAGCCAGTTAAGTTCGGAAATGTGCGTCATATCTCGCTATTTTTTCCTCAAATTTCCACCTTGGCCATCCCGGTTTCAACCTGATTCTTGCGGATCCGGTACAGTTACTTGCAGAATAAGGCCATCACTTTCTATTTTTGGTTTCGATGTCAAAAATTTATCTGCACGCAAGCGATGTAAACTATCCGCTCATCCTGGATTTTTTAAAGCGTTCGCCGAAAGAACTCCTTCACAAAGTTGAAAACGATCATGTGATAAAGCTGCTGAAATCCGGCCACGAAAAAGTGCTGACGAGGATTCGTCCGGGTTCCAGCAGACTGATTGTCGAATTTCTCAATGGCGATCCATCGACGGAAGCAACGCGCGCGGTGAAACAGTACATCACAGAATGGCTGGACCTCGAAACCGACCTGAGCGCGTTTTACAGGATGGCTGCAAGGGATGAGATGTTAAAACCTGTGGTTAAAAGATTCCGCGGATACCGCATCGTTGGGCAGCCGGATCTTTTTGAGTCACTCGTCTGGGCGATCATCGGCCAGCAAATCAACCTGCAGTTCGCCTACACGCTCAAGTCGCGGTTTGTTGAAAAATTCGGCGAGCGCCTGCACTGGAACAATGAATCGTTCTACCTGTTCCCAGACCCAAAGCTGGTATCTCAGCTCACCGACGACGTGCTGATCGGGATGCAATTCTCCCGCCAGAAGAGCAAGTACATTATAGGACTGGCAGAGGTTTTTGCTGCCGGAGCGCTGTCCAGGGAAAAAATCAAAGCTCTTTCCTTTGAGGATGCCAAACAAACATTGATGAAGATCAAAGGTATCGGCAACTGGACGGCGAATTACGCGCTGATGAAAACGTTCCGCTACCCGAATGCTTTCCCGTTGGAAGATGCGGGGCTCCACAACGCAATCCGAAACTTGATGAAGATGGATCGCAAGCCGACGCTCGACGAGGTCAGGAAGATCTTTCGCAAATACAAAGGATGGGAAGCTTACGCGACGCTTTACCTATGGAAGACATTGTAGAGCAACCGATCGATCAGTTCCACCGGATCCGCACGTACTTTTCGTTTGTCTTAAAGTGAGCCGGGATTGATTTAAGGATCGCGCTTCGCAGTTTGCTCAATAGATTTTCCTTCATGAAGCCCTGGTGGACAACCAGGCTGACTTCGCGGACGGGCTCTGGTGAAGTAAACCGTTTGACGTGCTTGTTCTTCACATTCACGGCAAGCTCCGGTATGAGTGTATATCCATAGTTATTATCGACCATCGCCTTGAGTGTTTCGAAGGAGCCGCTTTGATAGTGCAGCTGATGATTCCCCTTCTTCCCTTTCGCGGTGCAAAGATTCATCACCTGGCCGCGAAAGCAGTGGCCCTCTTCCAGTAAAAGCAATCGTTCCTGGGTCAGCGATTTAAGATCGACTTTATCCTGGTTGAAATACTTCAGGTTGTCAGAAGTGTAAAGCAGAATGGGTTCATAAAATACTGGGATCTCGCGAATTTCCCTGTCGTCAAGCGGCGTCACGAGAATTCCCACATCAATTCTGTTGGTCTTTAACTGCTTGACGATTTCCTCTGTTTGCATCTCGATCACGGTAAACGAAGTTTCCGGGTGTTGGGTGAGGAATTCATTCAGGAAGCGCGGCAAAAGGTAGGGCGCCAGTGTTGGAATCACCCCAAGCCGGTATTCTCCTTCGAGGGAATCTTTTTCATTGCTGATGAATTCCTTCAGAT
>DASPNN010000333.1:0-5132 GCA_035626495.1 Chryseosolibacter sp. | reverse complement strand
CTCTATATTTTTACCGCAGCATATCCGGATTTTCCATGGGAAACTGCTGTGAAGATCGAGTACGTCACACTTTACCTTACGATGGCCTTTGCGGTGCTTTTCATCTCGTCGGTTTTCCCGGAAGACACCAGTAATATTTTCAAATACCTGTTCGTGGTCTGCAACATTACTTTCACACTTTTCACGATCATCACGGAAGCATCCACGTATACGCAGTTTCTTCCCGTATACATGGCAATTGCGGCCATCTTGCTGGTGTATATCCTCTACGTGCTGATACGCGCGACGGTGTATGAGCGACCGGCGGTATGGTTTATTGTTGGTTGCTTGGCCTTAGGCGTCATCTTTTTTGCATACGACCTGGTCGCCTATGAAGGATTCATCCGATACAACTCGGTGATCACACACATTGCGTATTTTCTGATGTTCATATTACTTGCCACGAGTCTTTTCGTCCGATACGGTTTCATCCGGCGCACCGCAGGTCGTAGAGACATCCTGACCTACGACGACCTTTACGGTTCACGGAAATAAATTAACGCACAATGTGCAACCAGTCGCGGCAAATCGCGTGATCGGTCACATTCACTTCGTAATAGTATACTCCTGCGGGAAGGCCTTCCGCATTCCAGTCGTTGCGGTAATCCATGGCTTCATAAACAATCCTGCCCCACCTGTTATAAACCACCAGGGAAACCTTGTATCCGAAATCTCCGGGTGCGACCAAAGCCTCACCATAGCCGACAAAAAAAACGTCATTCTTATCAGGACTGGCGTCGGGTGTGATCACATTGGGAACCGTTAATCTGAAAACAGGGATCTCGGCGGATCGTTGATAATCGCAAAACTCCCTGCGTCCGTGCAAGGTAATGGTATAAACACCCTCTGCCGGAAATTCGTGCTCGAATTCAACAAGTTCACTTGTGACACCATCGCTCAGTGCAAAGTGCATCCTGTCTCCTTCCATCAGGGTATCCGTTGTATTTGTGATCGTGATCAGTGGCTTGTCAAAACAGGTGGACTCCCGCCGAAACGTAAAGTCGAGATCAATGGCGGGAACCACGTTGACCACCGTCGTATCTTTACGGACACATCCGTCAGCATTCGTGACGGTCACATAAAATTCGCTTGTATCTTTCGGACTCACGATGGGTGATGCAAGACTGGATTGGAAGAATGGATCTTCACCCGTCCATTCATACTGAGTTCCGCCACTGGCGGACAGCACGTAGTCCGACCCCTCACAAATTTCGCCATCCGGGCCGAATTCTATTGTTTGTTGATAAACTGTCACGGGCCGAATGACACTGTCGGCCACGCGGCATGTTCCACTGTCTATCGCGACCAGCTTTACAAAATACTGGCCCTTTTCGGTAAACGTGTGATAAACAGGCCCGGTGTTCGTCGCGGTGAGACGCGTGCCATCACCGAAGTCCCATTTATAGATCACGCCGCCGATGCTTTTGTTTTCAAAAAGAACGGGAGACAGGGTACAGACGTTGATTCCTTCATAGTCGACATCGAGAAGGGCGCGCAAAGATGTCAAATCAAATTTGAAAGCCGCGTTGTTGCAGTTCGGGCTCCGGTTCGTCCTCGACCACGCGTTCGGCGTACTCGGAAAATCCGATGATGAGGCTGACTGTCCCAGCCTGCATCCTGCGCAAACCGCATGATAGACAATACCGCTTTTATCAAACCGGCTTGTTCCCCCATCGACATGAGTCAGCGACGCCGCACCGCCCATATAGGTGCCGTATAGGAAACGGGTCGCATCATACGCAAGGACGATAAAATAAAAATCGTTTCCGCTGGTGGATTTCTGAAACGCGTCGTCACTTAGCGGCATCCCTTCAGTCGATGACGTTGCTCCCCAGTAATCGGAATCCTTGTTGATGCCGCCACCCCAGCCCGTCATGAAAATATGGTTGCAGTCATTGACCAAGAACGCCGTTGGAGAAATATCGGGGACACCACGTCCGGAACCAAACACGGTGGAAAGCAGCGCGGAATCCAGGGTAGCCGAAAACTTTTGAACAAACTGTCCGCTGCCGGCATTTTGATACACATCATTGGGGAAGACAGGGAACTCACCAGAAGTCTGTCCGTAAACATAAACTTCGCCAGCTGCATTCAGATCGAGAAAATATACCTGGTCGTAAGAGGATGTCCCTGTAAAAGTCCCGTACAACACGGAGGCGCCGTCAGCAGACAGCTTGCAAATCCATCCGTCTGCTGCTCCGCCGATCACTGGTTGATAGGAATCGGGGGTTACGGGAAAGTTTGCGCTGGTGGTTCCACCGGCAATGTAAACACTCTGTTCACCATCGAGTTTAATGCTGTAGCAGGCGTCGGCCCCGCTCCCACCCAGGAAAGTGCTCCAAAGGATAACAGAGAGATCGGGCGACATTTTGATAACAACACCATCGGTACCGCCACCGCCAAACGTGTTGTCAAAGCCGTTGCTGGTCGGGAAATCCGGCGAAGAGGTAACGGAGCTTAAGTAAATATTTCCCGCGGGGTCCGTAATTACATCTCCACGCAATTCATCTCCATAATTCCTTACCAGCGGACCATTGAGCAAATTTACGCCATCATCCCCGGTGCCGCCCAGGAATGTCGAGGCAAGCAATTCCGACCCGGCTGTGTTAAATTTCGAGACAGTGATGTCGGCGCCAAAAGAATAGGGAATGCCGATTATGTTGTTAAAATCACCTCCATTAAACGTTCGATCAAACGCCAGCAAGGTCGTCGGAAAATTTGACGAGCTGGTCGTCCCGAGTACGATGAGCTCGTCGTCCTCATTAACGATAAGGCTATGTGCTGATTCGGAACCTGAGCCACCGAGATAGGTGGCGTATAGCAGCGCACCGCCCGCCGAGTCATATTTTAGAATCCCGATGTCATAGCTTCCGCGGTTAATACGCTGGAATGCGCCGGGCGTCGACGGAAATGTTCCACCGAAGTCGCTATTCGTTACGCCCGCTGAATACAAACTCCCGTTTTCACCGGGGGTGGCAGTGCTGCCCCAGTTGTCGGCTGTTGAGCCTGAGTACGTTGAAAAAATGAGCAGTGGGTCAATCACGACGGAATGACAAGAGTCATAGCCCTGTGGAAATACAAATGACAGGCAGTTACCCTGAAGTGCATATTCACATGCAACTTCCATCTTTTGTCCCCCGATCATTTGATAGGCCAATGGTTTCTTTTCCACGATGTGTCCGAGCGATGTGACCACATACAGATCGCCATTTCGAACTTCCAGCTCCTCCGTACCTTCGTACCGCATACTGACCTGCGCCACGTTGGCCCCGGGAGAAACAATCAAGTCGTATTTGATTTTCTCTCCTGCTGTGTAAAGCTTCAAATCGATATCATCGTATAGGGATGGGTAAATGATGGTATTGTATGCGTGCACCTGACCTGCCCACTTGCAGGGATCGTTTCCCAGGTAGAAATTGTAGTATTCGCGAGTCGGCGCAAAAGCCCGCGGGATCGATAATGCATTTGCGCCATCGAAGCTGACCTGGACCAAGTGTTCCCGCACGACGGCTTCTGGTGGTCCGTCGGGCAATGATTGCCGGCCGTGATGGTGGGACTGGCCGGCGTCATGATCGATAAAATGATATCTGAAAACGCCGGCGCCGACGATCATTTTACCACCCGGAATCCGGGAGACGAACTGAACCTCGGCGGGCCATTGATCCCGGTTAGGAATAAACCCGGGTTGTTGCGCCGATGCCGTAAAACAGCAAAATAAAAGTAAGAATACAATTACGAACGAGCTCTTCAAATCCCCGGCCTGGCAGGTCATACAACTTCATTTTTTAAAAAACAGCTCTGGAAAGCCAAGATACAGATTAATCGGAAGAAGTCAACTCTCCTTGCGCAACACCTGCAATGGGGGCGTGCTAATAACTTCACGGGAATTGATCCATCCGATGACGACAGTCAAAACAACAACGCCAACTGAGATCAAAGACAATTCGAGCCAATCGAAGGCAAATTTGATCTCGAAAAAGAACGTGGTCAGCAACCACCCGCCACCGAGTGAAAGGATCATCCCGGTGATCGCCGAAAACAATCCGAGGTATCCGTACTCGATGAGTGTGATGCGCGTGATTTGTCCCGTACGCGCTCCCATTGTGCGGAGCAGGACATTTTCCTTAATGCGCACAAATTTGCTGTTGATCACCGCTCCGGCGAGGACGACCAAACCGGTGACAATACTGAACAAGGCCAGGAAGCGGATAATAAGCCCCAGCTTGTCAAAAAGTTCGTTCACAGTGCTAAGGATCAGCCGTAAATCGATCAGTGACACATTCGGGTACTCAAGCACAAGCTGTTGCTGAAACCTGTTTGCCTGTTGCTGATTTTCAATGCGCGTGGCCGTTACAAAAATCTGCGGAGCGTATTCCAGCACACCAGTCGGGAATACGAAAATAAAATTTGGCGGATCTTTCGGCCATTCGACCTTGCGGATTCCGGAGATAAAGGCCTTCAGTGGTACTCCCTGGATGTCGAAAACGAGAGAGTCTCCAACAGTTACTTCCAGGTTTTCTTCCATTCCTTCGGAGATTGTCACCCACACCGAGTCGCGCCCGGACTTCATTTTTTGAATTTCGCCGGTGATCAATTCTTCTGAAACATGCAGGGAGTCGCGGTAGGTTACGCGGTACTCCCGCATCAATGCCCAGTTCGGGATCTTATCGGTTGTATCTTTTTGAAGGGCTTCGACGGTCTTACCCTTCACCTCATTAAGCCGGCATGTCACGATGGGCACGACCTGGTTGACTTTGAGTTTACTATCCTGCATAAGCTTGACAATGCCATCACGCTGCGAGGGCTGGATGTCGAACAGTATTGTATTGGACTGACTCTCCTGGCTTGTGAATTCGACTTGACTGAGCATGCTGCTTTCAACAATATTAAGGATCGATATTATAAAAGCGCCAAGGCCAATCGTGACCATGAGCACACGTGTTTGATTGTTGGGACGGAAGAGTCCCGACAGTGAATGCCGCCAGGTAAATCCAGCCTGATAGGGAAAATAACGCCGTACCAGGAATAACAACCCAATGGCTACTGCGGTCAGACAGCCAAGGGCCGTGATCAGGCCGAGGAAGAACATCAAC
>DASPNN010000332.1:0-2400 GCA_035626495.1 Chryseosolibacter sp. | reverse complement strand
GAGGTCCTGGATGCCAACAATCAGCCACTGTGTATGCTGAAAGGAAAGTGGACCAGCTGGGAATTCAAGTTCTTGTCGGGAGACAACAAGGAATTTGCCGTGGTCTCGAAAAAATGGGCGGGTCTTGGAAAGGAACTTTTCACTTCGGCCGACAACTACGTGTTGCAGATCAACAAAGATGTCCCTGAAAATCATCCGCTGCGGAAGCTCATTGTCGCCGCAGTGATGTGCATTGACTTCGTGTTGAAAGAATAAGCCCACGGACGAATTCATGGTTGTGGTTGCCGGACCTTGTGTTAAAGAAATAAATAATGTTAAACTTGCTGCCTAATTCCAATACTGTGGAGTGGCAACAATTGCTTTCGGCACAACGCATCGGTCAAAAAACAATCGCTGGACAGGAACAATCCCGCAGCGCCTTTGAGCAGGATTGTGACCGGATCATTTTCTCCCACCCTTTTCGCAGGCTGCAGGATAAAACACAGGTGCACCCGTTGCCTGAGCACGATTTTGTCCATACCCGGCTGACACATAGCCTTGAGGTTTCCAGTGTCGGCAGATCGCTCGGGCGAAAGACGGGAGAGGTTATTCTCGAACGGAACGCCGTCCTTGCAAGACACTATTCACTCTTCGACTTCGGCGCCATTGTAGCCGCCGCTTCCCTCGCCCACGACCTTGGAAATCCTCCGTTCGGGCATGCCGGTGAAAATGCGATCTCGGATTTTTTTCTCCAGCATCCGGCTGGCCAACGTTTCCGCAGCCACGTGACAGACGCGGAGTGGGAGGACCTGATAAACTTCGAGGGCAACGCTCAGGGCTTTCGAATCCTTAATCAGAATCGGTTCGGACTAAAGCTCACCGCGGCCACGCTCGGTGCATTTACAAAATATCCCTGTCCGGCTTTTTTCCAGGCCCGCGACAAGTCGAAACGCAGTCAAAAGAAGTTCGGCTTCTTTCAATCGGAAAAGCCGGCCTTCGCCGACATTGCCGCCATCCTGAATCTTACGGCTACTTCCTCCGAGAGCTGGTGCCGGCATCCGCTCGCTTTTCTGGTCGAAGCCGCCGACGACATTTGTTATAGCATCATCGATCTCGAGGACGGGTGCAGTCTCGGCCTGGTCACATACCAGGAGGCGAAAGATCTTTTCGAAGGCGTGATCTCGAAAGGCAGCGCGAAGCTTGGGAAACTTGAGCAGTTGACGAGCCGCGATGAAAAGATCGGCTTTCTGCGCGCGCTTGCCATCGGTGACCTGACGGCAGAATGTGCCGAGATCTTTCTGGACAATGAACAAGCGATCCTGAACGGCAGCTTTGATGCCTCCCTCGTTGAGTTTTGCAGCCGTCGACAGGCTTTGAAAGAGATCATCCGGATCTCGGTTGAAAAGATCTATAAATCCCGCAACGTGGTAGAGATCGAGGCAGCAGGACACGAAGTACTGCCCGGGATACTGGAAGAGTTCGTGGCGACGGGCGTCAGTATGATGCAAGGCAGCACCTCACGAAAATACCGGAACCTTCAGCTTCTTCTGCCGGTTCACGCCGTCACGGCCATCTCGGACCGACCGGGTGACACCTACCACATGCTTCGCCAGGTTGTGGATTTTGTCTCGGGGCTCACCGACAAACACGCACTATCCCTCTTCAGGAAGATCAAAGGTATCGCCTGACCGAAAATTTATTACCGTCTTTGTTTCACGGATGTTTTTTATCCCCTGGGGTGATTTTGCGGGCGCAGGCTGACTGAAAACAGGAGTCATGAGCTTCGCGGGCTGCCAAATGAACGCAATAAGCTGCCTACCCGCGCGTACCGTTGGATTCGTGCCTCCGGCGAACTCGGGTCGTCGCGGTTTTTTTTTCGGCAAAATCATTACCTTAAATACAAATAAAACCCTCGTAGTTGGTGGGCCTAATGTTGTATCCTGAAGAGGAATCATCTAAATATTGCCGTTGGCATTATCAGCTTCTTATTGCTGGGAGACATCCTTTTGACCTACATCAACAACACAATTATTGAACGGAACCGCGCTCTTCAACAGGAGGCGGAAACAATCAAGCTCTATGTCGAGCAAATCGGCAAATCGACCATTCACGGCATTGATATTGGGCTGCGGGGCTATGCGATTCTGCGGGAGGAGCGGTTTTTCACCCCTGTCGACAGCGCTTTCATGCGTAAAGACTCGATCCTCTCCAACATTGAAACGCGTCTATTACGGCAAGGCTATCCGCATATCGGTGAATTCTATACGCTGAAGGATTCATTGAATACCTATTTTGAGTTTTGTTTTCACCTCAAAGACCTGCTCCGCAACGGCCGTGACGATGAGTTTCTCCGCCACTTTTCCGGCGACAAGGGTCTTTACCTTTGGTTGCAGTACCTGGCATGCCAGAAGAACATTGCCG
>DASPNN010000331.1:0-2995 GCA_035626495.1 Chryseosolibacter sp. | reverse complement strand
AATGATGTCGCCGCGGCTGATGTCGATGTCGTCCTGAAGGGTCATGGTCACCGACATCGGTGCGAACGCCTCTGTCAATTGCTCGTCACCCAACTGGATGCTCTTGACTTTCGAGGTAAATCCTGAAGGCAAGACAAGCACATCATCACCCGGTCTGAAAATACCGCCCGCGATACGTCCGGCATAGCCACGAAAATCGTGATAGTCTTTGGACTGAGGCCTCACCACGTATTGGACGGGGAAACGGCTGTCGATGTGGTTGTAGTCGCTTTCAATATGAACTGTTTCCAACATGTGCATAAGGGTCGCACCCTGGTACCAGGGTGTGTTCGTTGACCGGTTCACAACGTTGTCACCCGCGAGCGCACTGATCGGCACGAACTGAATGTCGGACACCTCGAGCTTGGATGAAAACGCCTTATATTCTTCCACGATCCGGTCAAACAATTCCTCCTGGTAGTCGACAAGATCCATTTTATTCACGCAGACGATTATGTGTGGGATCTTGAGCAACGAGGCGATATAGGAGTGTCTGAACGTCTGTTCAACAAGGCCCTTGCGCGCATCGATCAGGATGAGTGCGAGGTTTGCCGTGGAAGCCCCGGTCACCATGTTGCGCGTGTACTGGATATGCCCGGGAGTATCGGCGATGATAAACTTGCGCTTCGGCGTGGCGAAGTAACGATAAGCCACATCGATCGTGATTCCTTGCTCGCGTTCAGACTTCAGGCCATCCGTCAGCAGAGAAAGGTCGACATAATCAAACCCTTTTTTAGCGCTTGACGCCTCGACAGCTTCAAGCTGATCCTCAAAGATCGATTTGCTGTCGTACAACAATCTTCCGATCAATGTACTCTTGCCGTCATCGACGGAGCCGGCGGTGGTGAATCTTAGTATTTGGTTTGTCATCTCTTTTCGAAGTTCAAAATTGCGTGCTCATAAATTGTTTCCGGTTGCCTGTTGCTGGTTGCCGGTGTCGAGTTTCATTCGAATTGGATCGGATCAACCCTTGACTTCCGGTCATCGCGGATTTTCGTTAGTGGCGAGAAGGCAATTCTCCACCCACTGCAAAAATTTATTTATTTTTTTACTTAACAAGTCATATCGATCGATCAATTGTGCAACGCGTTCTGTCTCCTTGGCACTTCCTGTTTCGACGAGAAACTCAAGATGCAGAATGGTTTCATCCCACTCGCAAATCGAAAAAGTCAGATACCTGATAAAATCCGCTTTGTACCTCCTTCTCCCATATCCCTCTATAATGCTCGAAGTCACCGCCTTCGAAGACCTTCTGACCTGACTTCCTTCTTCGTAAAGTTCGAACGCCGGAAGCTCAAGCGAAAGCTTATGTACTTCTAGCGCCAAATTCTTGGACATTGTATAAATCTCGAGATCGCGATAGCTTTTCATCCTTTGAGTTTTTTCTCGCAATCTCCTTTTTTCAAAACTCATCGCAACGCGCTTCCCGACCTATTTCCCTTACAAAATCATCGACTCAAAAACCGGCAACCAGCAACAGGCAACCGGCAACCGGCAACTAGTAATTAGAAATAACCCGATTTCTTCCGATCCTCCATACTCGTCTCCGATCGCTTGTCGTCGGCGCGGGTGCCGCGTTCGGTACGGCGCGAGGAGGCGACTTCGGCGATGATCTTTTCGATCGTATCGGCCTGCGAGTCGACAGCCCCGGTGATCGGCATGTCACCGCATGTTCTGAAGCGGATCACACGACGCTCCGGGGTTTCACCTGGTTTCAGTTTCAGCCACGGCGAAGTGGACAAAATCGTACCGTCGCGAACGATCACTTCACGCTCATGCGCATAATACAATTTCGGAATCGGAATATTTTCTGATTGGATGTATTGCCACACATCCATCTCGGTCCAGTTGGAGATCGGGAACACCCGGAAGTGCTCACCGATGTGTTTGCGTCCATTGAAAAGGTTCCAGAGCTCGGGCCTCTGATTTTTCGGATCCCACTGTCCGAATTCGTCCCGGTGCGAAAAGAATCGTTCTTTCGCCCGCGCTTTTTCCTCATCGCGTCGCGCCCCGCCCATCGCTGCGTCGAACTTATATTTTTCGATCGTGTCGAGCAGTGTCACCGTTTGAAGTGCGTTGCGGCTCGCATTCCAGCCTGTTTCCTCTTTGGCACGGCCGGTGTCAATACTTTCCTGCACCGAGCCCACGATCAATTTCACGCCTAGCTCGTTCACCAGCCAGTCGCGGTATTCCATCGTTTCCGGAAAGTTGTGGCCTGTATCAATATGGACCAGCGGGAACGGGATGCGGGCGGGGTAAAACGCCTTACGCGACAAGTACGCCAGCACGATGGAATCCTTTCCACCGGAAAAAAGCAACGCGGGTTTCTCGAACTGTGCAACCACTTCGCGTATTACGAAAATCGCCTCCGATTCCAGTTCCTTTAAGTGAGTGAGATAATATTGACTCATAATCTGATTTCTTCCTTCAAGTTTTTTTTATCGATGTCGTTGCCTGGCTACGATTTCAGGGCAATGCGCGGCACCACCGTCTTCATCAATATTTCCAACGAATCTTCAATGGATGTTTCATGTGTGTGCAAGGTCACGTCAGGCAAACGCGGAATTTCATACGGCGAATCGATGCCCGTGAAGTTTCTTACTTCGCCAGCGCGCGCTTTTTTGTACAATCCCTTCACATCACGCTGCTCGCAAATTTCCAGTGGTGCATTTACAAAGACCTCGATATAATTCGCCGCTCCCACGATCTGGCGCACCTGCTGGCGGTCAGACTCGAACGGTGATATGAATGCCGACAGCACAATGATGCCTGCATCAAGAAATAATTTCGACACCTCGCCGATCCGGCGAATGTTTTCGACGCGTCCCTCATCGGTGAAGGCCAGGTCGCGGTTCAGTCCCGACCGAATGTTGTCCCCGTCGAGCAAATAAGTTTTGAACCCGGCAGCATGCAGCTGCGCTTCGAGCTGTACAGCCAGAGTGGACTTACCTGAACC
>DASPNN010000330.1:0-5319 GCA_035626495.1 Chryseosolibacter sp. | reverse complement strand
TCGTCCGGATGCCGTACAGCCCGGAGGCCAGCGCGGCGGCCATCGCCAGATACGGATTGGCGTCAGACCCGACCACGCGCGTTTCCAGCCGGCACGACTTGCTTCCGCCGCTGAGAACCCGCAGTGCAACAGTCCGGTTATCAACACCCCAGGTGAGCGTCGTCGGAGCCCAGGCCCCTTCAACGAGCCGCTTGTAGCTGTTCACCGTAGGGGCATACATCGGCAGCAAATGCGGCAGGCAATGGAGCTGTCCGGCTACATAGTGACGCATCGTTTCACTCATGTTGTGCTCGGTTTTATCAGCGTGAAACAAATTCTTTCGCCCGGCCTTGTCCCATAGGCTTTGGTGCACATGCCCCCCGCACCCGGGAAGGTGTTCGCTTATTTTAGCCATGAAGGTGGCCATGATACCGTGCTTGTAAGCGACCTCCTTAACGGCGGTTTTGAACAGGACGGCGCGATCTGCCGCTTCGAGCATATTCGAATACACAATCGCAGCCTCGAGCACTCCGGGTCCTGTTTCGGTGTGAAGACCCTCCAGCGGAACATTGAAGCGCTGCAATAATTGGAACAAATCTGAAAAGAATGGATTGCCCAGCGTGCTGCGCAGGATCGAGTACCCGAACATCCCGGGGGATATGGGTGTGAGGTCCTTATAATTTTTTTGAAGGGCTGAATGCGGCGTTTCGGCAAAGTTAAACCATTCGAATTCCTGTGAGAAAAATGGCAGGTAGCCGTCGTTTTCCGCGTTTGAAATGATGCGCTTTACAAGTTGCCTTGGGCACACATGCGACGGATTGCCGTCCCGGTCCAAAAGCTCACCGAGGAAAAACGGGATGTCGTTCTCCCATGGGATTTTTCGAAAGGTGTTGATGTCGATTTGCGCGGGGGCATCGGGGTAGCCTGTGTGCCAGCCTGTAAATGAAGCATTGTCGTACGCGACATCGTTCGCGTCCCAACCGAATATCACGTCGCAAAACCCCGTTTGGCCATCGCAGATTGAAAGGAATTTTTCAACAGAAATGTACTTGCCGCGCAGGATCCCGTCGATGTCTGTAAACGCAATCTTGACTCTGCCGGCCGGGTGGTTTTTGACATATTCCAGGATGGCTTGCGTGGTCATAGACAATGGTTAACGGGACAAAATTTAACGATATTTTCTTGCTGCGATGCTATTTGCAACTTTAAATATGAGAAAGGAAACCGCCAGGATTACCACATAAATGCAAGCCAGGACCGGATTATAAAACGTCAGCGCCAGGATCGATATGAGGGAAATGAACAGGGCCGCGAGCGGTACCCATGGATAGCCCGGAACCACGAAAGGGCGATGTAATTCAGGCTCTGACCGCCTGAGTTTCAGCAGGCTCATCATTGAAATGATATATAAGGTCAACGCGCCAAAGACCGCAAGGGTGATGATCTCCCCGGTCCTTCCAGTAAAAAGGGCCGCGATGCCAACGAGCATATTGACCAGCAACGCATTGGCTGGTGTTTTGAACCTCGAATGGATCCTACCCATAAACGGAGGAGCGAATCGTACACGGCCAAATTCAAAAGTAGATCGTCCCGCAGCGAGGATCAGTCCATGAAAGGATGCAACCAGGCCAAATAGCCCTACCGTGATAAGCAAATGATACATCAGGTTGTCGGCGCCGGTAATGTAACTTAATGCGAGCGGCAGCGGGGAATCGGAGGTGGTTCCGTCCTCTTTGTAAACAATTGCCTCCCACCCGCCGACGCCGACAGAGCTGACAAAGGTCAGCGCACACAAGGCCACCAGTGTAAGGATCGAAGATCCAAAACCCAACAAGACCGTCCGTTTCGGATTCACAGCCTCTTCGGCCACATTCGCAATTCCTTCGATTCCGAGAAAAAACCAGATTGCAAAAGGGATCGCCGCAAACGCGCCCTTCCACCCGTTTGGCAGAGCATTCTGTTTGAGGTTTTCATATTCGAAACCTGTAAAAGCGATGGCGCTGAAAAGCAGCAGCTCCCCAACGGCCAGGATGGTGATGATCAGCTCAAAACGCGCTGCAGCCCGCACACCATATATGTTCAGGAGCGTAAAGATCAGATAGGCTATGACCGCGATCTGCAGTGTTTCCAGCGCGGGAAAAAACAAATTGAAATAGGCCCCGATGGCCAGCGCGATGGCCGGCGGCGCAAAGATAAATTCCACATTCTGGGCCATGCCGGCAATGAAACCCAAGTGGTCACCGAATGCCTGGCGCGCATAGTCGAACGCGCCGCCCGCGCGCGGAATGGCGCACGCAAGCTCCGCATAACTGAATGTAAAGGTTACGTATAAAATGATGATGAAAAACGTCGCAACGGCCAGGCCAGCTGTTCCACCCTGCTCCAGTCCCAGGTTCCAGCCGAAGTACATGCCTGAGATGACGTAGCCCACACCCAGGCCCCAGACCATCATGGGTGTCAGGATCTTCTTTAAGTGCTCTTCGCCAGGTTGGGTCATCGCTGAAACCGTTATCGCCCAATATCAGCATATCTCGCAGAATAATGAAAGTCGGGTGCGCATAACTCCGGATAAAAAAAGCTACCCGAAAACTCACAGGCCCGGATGGAAGAGAATTTATCTGATTCAAACCTTTTCCGATTGAGACCGCTGCGTTCTGGGTAGCTGTGTCGAACCCCCCAACTTTGGTTCAGCCGCAAACTTGGCATGTTATAAGTTAAAACCGCCAAGAAAATGGTAAACAAAAGGTTACAGTCATCGGTACAACGGGTAAACGCGTTTTATTGAAGCCTCTTTTGCCCGATGTGGTAAAAGAACATGCCGAATTTTTTGAAGCGGATGATGTCATCATAGGCCATCTCGGCCTGCAGTTCGCGGACCGGGATGAGGTAGACTTCTTTCGGGTTGGCACCGTCTCCTCCGGCTCCACTGATCAGGTAAAGCTCCATTGCGGTCTCCGTCTCAAATTTCTGATATACCTCTGGTGATGCGAACTTCATCATCCTGGGGATTTCACGGCCAAGATATTTGCACTGGATCGCAAATCGAACCGCGTTTTCCTTGTGCTGGAATTCGATCTCAATGGGTGAAGCAGCGTTCGAACGATCTAGCCGCACGATCCGGAAGAAGAGCGGGTCGAAAAGTGTCAATACAAAACTTATGAAAGCCTCGTCCTCCGACGGCTCAGGAGCGGCGCTTCGCCGGCGGGCAGGCGCATACTCAACGGAAGTGCTTGGCTCGAACGAGCGTTTTCTAGGCGCCTTGCGAAGAACCAGTAGCAGCAGCGTCGATACCAGGAGAATGCTGGCAGCCCCCGCGAGGTAAAGTTTTGGCATTGTGACCGTTACGCTTCCTCCCAGCATCGCCTGGATCTGGTCCAGGAATTTATTGTCGGCAATAACCGTGGGGAATTTCGAGTTGCCCGGGCCTACACTGTCCTCAGCCTTAGCCTCGGCTTTTGTAATCGGAGGATCGATGGGAACCTCCTTGCCGAGCTCGGGTCGGAAATTCATTCGCCGGTCCGTTTCCAGGTCGCTCTCCCCGATAATCTGATACTTCCCCGGACCGTTCGAGATGAGCAGGTATGCCTGGAACCTGTACGGTTTTGCGCTGATCACAGCTTCCTTGATGAACTCAACTTTAACTGTGCCATTTGTATACGTCTTGAAGGTTAATGGGGCGATGACTTTCTGAGTGTACAGTGGATTCTTTCGCCAGTAGTCCTGTTTCATTAAAACACATGTTGAACGCTTCTGGTCCCGGGCATAAAAGAGGACGCGGTCGCCATACAGGTTGCGCAAGGTGGTGGCGCTTCGGGTATTGATCGCGTCATTCCACTTCCAGACTACCTGACGCAATGCCTCGTAATCCGGCGTCTGGGCATAAAGATGTCCGCTGGTTGTCAGGAAAATGAAAATCCGTATAAACGTTACTGCCGCTTGAACCGGGCGAGGTTGTTTCATAAGTGAGGATCGAAGTTATGCCGCTGATAAACCGAACAAACACGTGCCACGTCGGTAGCGGCAGCCCGGATTTTCAGGGTTGCCAGGGTTTTCTGAAATACATTTAGCAAACAGTGTTATTATTGCGGGCATCCACTTAGCTGAATTCAAATGGTAGTCGACCCGAAAACCGCGCTTTTGACTAAAGTCATCATCCACCAGGTAGGCAATAAGCTGCTGGAAGAGGGTGTTGCGCTTTCCAGCCACCCGGTGGATCTTGATAAAAAGGAAGATCTTACCCACAATCTTAAAACGTACTTTTTATCCTCATTCCGTGAGCCGGTGTTTTACAATTTTCACCACGTCACATCACTCGAATTAAATGAAGTGTATACAATCGCCGCCAACGTGTTCGAGTCCAGGCGTACGTTTGTGAAGAAAACTCAGGAGCTTGCGCGGATCTTTTACGAATATTCCAACCATCCCAGGATCAAGTCAGGCGAATTATACATCGCCTACTTTGAAGAATGCACCCTTGGCAATGAAGTCGTGGAAGCGATCGGCATCTATAAAGCAGAAAACAAGGAAACATTCCTGACCGTCCGTGCGGAGGAAAAAGGGCTTGAAGTCGACCTCGAAGCAGGCATCAGCATCAACAGGCCGGACAAAGGGTGTCTGATATTCAACACCGCCGCCGATGAAGGATATAAAGTACTCATCATCGACAATCAAAGCGGCAATGAGGCCCAGTACTGGAAGGATGAGTTTCTCAAATTGCGTCCCGTTGCGGATAACTATCACCAGACGCGCCATTATCTTGAGCTTGCCCGGGATTATGTCACCGGACGCCTCGACGAGGAGTTCGAGGTAACTAAAACCGATCAGATTGACTATCTCAACCGGTCGCTCGGTTATTTTAAGAAACACGAACAGTTCAACGAGCTGGAATTCGCCGCTGAAGTCTTTGAACACAAGGACGTGATCAAGTCATTTAAAAGATTCAAGAACGAGTTTGCCGAGGAGAACGACCTGGACATCGTGAGTGAGTTCGAGATTTCGAATCATGCCGTCAAGAGACAGGCGCGAATCTTTAAGAGTGTTCTGAAGCTTGACAAAAACTTTCACATTTACATTCATGGGGACCGCGATCTGATTGAGCGCGGCGTCGATCCCGACGGGAGGAAGTATTATAAGATCTATTATCGGGAGGAATCTTAGGGAGCACCCGCGTGTTTCAATGGAATTCGCAAAGCTTTTCAGCATGCGGGGCGCAACTATTCCGCTGATCGTGTCATTCACACAGCTACACAATTCATCCTTGGTGCTGAACACCCGTTGTCATAAGCAACATGGCCGTAGGAAGACGGATCACCATAATGTTTGAAATCTTCTAATGGTGGA
>DASPNN010000329.1:0-3045 GCA_035626495.1 Chryseosolibacter sp. | reverse complement strand
CCGTGCTGACTTCCAGCTTGTGACACGCGGCCGGACGTCCCAGCCCGTGCCAGATCCGCATACCGTCGTTTATGGTCCTGAGAATCTGTTCATTGAGGAGGGAGTTACACTCAAGGCAGCTGTTATCAACGCTGAAAATGGTCCGGTATACCTCGGCAAGAACAGCATCGTCCAGGAGGGCGCGCTGATCCGGGGGGCCTTCGCCCTGTGTGAAGGGGGGCACCTGAACATGGGCGCGAAAGTGCGCGGGGATACGACCATAGGCCCATTCTCGAAAGTGGGTGGTGAGATCAGCGCTTCCGTCCTGTTTGGCTACAGCAACAAGGCCCATGACGGTTTTCTCGGATGCTCGGTCTTGGGCGAATGGTGTAATCTGGGCGCGGATACAAACACGTCAAACCTGAAAAACAACTATGACCATGTAAAGCTCTGGAGGCATGCCTCAGGCTCTTTTGAAGACACAGGCCTGCAATTCTGCGGTCTGATGATGGGCGATCACAGCAAGAGCAGCATCAACACCATGTTCAACACCGGGACCGTGGTCGATGTTTCGGCAAACGTATTTGGCGAAGGATTTCCCAGGAACTATATTCCGTCATTCGCCTGGGGCGGATCCGGCGGGTTTACGACTTACAAGATCGAGAAGGCGCTGGAGACAGCGGAGCGGGCGATGGCAAGGAGAAATGTAGTGCTGGACAAAACCGAGCGGGAAATCCTGGTGGCGGTGTATCAAATGACGGCAGTTACCCGTGCGTGGGAACGATAACATGATCTATACAGAAAGCGATTCAAGAAAATCAGTGAACGAATGAGGTTTGCAGACATACCCGGACTCGATGAAACGAAGCGTATGCTTGTTCAGGCTGTAAAGAGCAGTCACGCCGCCCATGCGCAGCTGTTTATCGGGGCTGAAGGGGCCTTAAATCTCCCCATGGCGCTTGCCTACGCAACCTACATTCATTGCGAGAACAAGGCAGATGACGCATGCGGCACGTGCGCAGCTTGCTTAAAGAACATGAAGTTCATCCATCCCGACACGCACTTCGTGTTTCCGCTCAGCAACGTCAAGAACGACAAGGACGAGGAACGATTCAAGGCGGAAATATTAAAGGCATGGCGGTCGTTTTTGCTCGATCAGCCATTCGGCAACCTCGATGACTGGACGAATTCATATGGCGGTGAAGATAAGCAAGCGCTGATCTCGCGCGAAGAGAGCCGGGAAATCATCAAGAAGCTTTCTCTTAAACCCTTCGAGAGCCAGAGCAAGGTCATGATCATCTGGCAACCCGAACTGATGCATCCGTCGGCCGCAAATGGAATACTTAAGATACTCGAGGAACCTTCCCCACGGACGTATTTCATTCTTGTAACAAATGCTGCCGACAAGCTGCTGCCGACGATCATTTCGCGCACGCAACTGGTGACCATCCCGCTGATCGACGATGACACATTGACAAACTATCTGCTGGCGCGCGGGGCCGAGCCGGCTAAGGCCAGTAAAGTGGTTCAATTGTCAGACGGGAATATCAACCTGGCCCTGAAGCTTTGTGAAAAGGAAAATGACGATCACACCGGCGTTTTCACGAACTGGATGCGCGCGTGTTATAAAAAGAACTATGCAACCCTGGTTACGCTGGCAGAGGAATACCATGCCCAGGACAAGCTGACGCAAAAGAATCTGTTCACCTACAGCATGAACATGATTCGGGAAACACTGCTTTACAATGCCGGGGCCGCGTCGATGAATCGCACGCGCGGGGAAGAACTCAAGTTCGTCCAGGATTTCAGCAAAGTGATGAATGTTGAGAAAGTGGAACAATCATTCCGGTACATGAACGAAGCCGCATATTTTCTCGAACGCAACGCGAGCGCAAAAATGGTGTTCCTTGATCTTTCGCTGAAGATTTCGAAGACTCTCAATCCATGAAACTCCGAACATCGTCAATCATAACAACCAGGCAATGAACAAACTCATCCGGATTGGAACGCGTGGAAGTCAGCTTGCCCTCTGGCAGGCCAATCATGTCGCCGAACTGATCAAACCTTCAGGGTACACGACAGAGATCGTCCCGATCGATACGCGTGGCGACAAGATCCTCGACGTTTCGATTGCAAAGATCGGAAGCAAGGGTGTGTTCACTGAAGAGATCGAGGAAAAGCTGCTGGAAGGCGCCATAGACATCGCCGTCCACAGCGCAAAAGACCTCTCCTCGTCCATTGCCGATGAGCTGGAGCTGATCGCCTTTACGGAACGCGAAGAAGTCAATGACGTTGTCCTGAGCCTGGACCGCAAATTCAGCTTTACAAAGCCCGGCGTGCGGATCGGAACCTCTTCGACGCGCAGGGTTGCTTTCATCAAGCATTACTATCCGCATGCGCAAACCGTATCCATTCGCGGAAATCTTCAAACGCGTGTCGGCAAACTCAGGGCTGGAGAATGCGACGCGCTCGTGCTGGCATACGCCGGCGTACACCGGATGGGATTCGATGACATGATCGTCGAAAAGATGGAAACCAGCTATTTTGTTCCCCCCGTCGGACAGGGCAGCATTGCAGTCCAGTGCCACAAGAAACTGCCTTTTGATAAAAAAGAGATCATCGACCGCTGGGTGAATCATCAGCCAACCGAAACGTGTATACGTGCCGAACGCGCTTTTCTCAAGACCCTGGAGGGCGGGTGCAGCATTCCCTCCTTTGCCTATGCATGGCTGGAGGAAAATACTGTGGTGCTGAAAGCGGGAATCATTTCACTCGATGGACAGCATGTGGTGAAAGTGAAGGACGCCAGGCCGATCGAGGATGAAAAAGAGCTCGGTAAGAGTGTCGCCCAGGAAGTCCTGGTCAATGGCGGCGCAAAAATCCTCAATGACATCCGCAGGGTCATCCCTGCCTGACCTGAGACCACCGGAAGTATCCGAAGGTGGGCGGCCCCGGATTTGCCTGGGCGGCGGGCATTGCCGGAATTGAATTATCGCCGTAATTTGCCTGTCTTTTAGCCATATGAAGAAAATCTTTTACCCCTTTATTCTTATCCTTTCCATTTCA
>DASPNN010000328.1:0-3994 GCA_035626495.1 Chryseosolibacter sp. | reverse complement strand
CGCGGAAGAATTTGAAAGCAAATTACCGGCATTCGTCGAAAAGCAGGCGGGCGAATCAATGCGAAACTGGAACTCGGCCATGGTCTTCAATCTGCAAAAGATCGCGGACATACACCTGGATTCTGATTTCATAGGTGAGTTCAAACCAAATGGCAACCGTCGGTCTGCTTACTTCCTGGCCATTGTAGCCGGTCTCATTCTTGTGATCGCCTGGATGAACTACGTGAACCTGGCGACGGCCAAATCGATCGAGCGCGCGCGCGAAGTAGGTGTTCGCAAGGTCATGGGGGGACACAGATCACAGTTGATTCAACAATTCTTGTTCGAATCGCTGGTGCTTAACGCCACGGCAATTTTTATTTCGCTGGCGCTGGTGTTCTTGCTTACACCCTGGTTCAGTGGGTTGACAGCGCGACCAATCGACTATCTCTTATTCCGGGAGCCAGTGTTCTGGGTTTCCACCGCGGCCTTCATTATTCTCGGAGCCACTTTTGCCGGACTCTACCCCGCATTTGTGTTATCCAGTTATAAGCCAGTTGAAGTCCTTAAAGGCAGGTTCAAGAATACCGGCCAAGGGGTTCTTTTCAGGAAGGGGATGGTGATCGCTCAATTTATCGCGTCCATCACACTGATCATCGGCACCTTCACGGTATACCGACAGCTGAAGTTCATGCAGAATCAGAAGCTTGGGGTGAATATCGATCAAACCCTCGTATTGCGCTCACCGAATGTCGTCGACTCAACTTACGAGCAAAAGTTCCAGGTGTTCAAGGAGAAGATTAAACAGTATCCGGAGGTGGCCCATGTGGCCGCATCCACTTCCGTTCCGGGCGGCCAACCAGATTGGAATGCAGGGGGTATTCGCCTGTTAAGCCAGCGTGAAGATGAAGCCAATCAATACCGTGTGATCATGATGGATCACGATTTCATTGACCTTTACGGCCTGGACGTTGTTGCAGGCCGCGGCTTCAGTGCAGCCACCACCGGAGAGTCCGGAACTGTTCTGCTGAACGAGGCTGGGGCCAAACTGATGGGGTTCAGCAAACCGGAAGAAGCCCTGGATCAACAGATCAATTTCTGGGGGGATACATTCCGGATCGTGGGAGTCCTGAAGAATTACCACCAGGAATCGCTGAAGAAAGCATTTGAGCCGCTCATCTTTCGATACAACTCCGCCCCCGGGGGCTATTATTCCATTCGCTTCAACGCCGCTGAGGTCAAGCAGTCGATGGCCCGTTTTGAACAGCACTGGAAGGAACTGTTTCCGGGAAATCCTTTTCTGCACTTTTTCCTGGATGACCATTACAACCAACAGTACCAGGCAGATCAGCAGTTCGGCAAAGTCTTCGGAATATTTTCCAGCCTCGCAATATTCATAGCTTGCCTTGGCCTGTTTGGGTTGTCGTCTCTGACCGCAATCCAACGCACGAAAGAAATCGGTGTGCGCAAGGTAATGGGCGCATCCGTTTCCGGTATTGTTTCAATGATGAGCAAAGATTACCTGGTGTTGCTTGGCATTGCCCTGGTCATTGCAGCCCCCGTGACGTGGTGGATCATGAGCCGGTGGCTGGAGACGTTCGCTCACAGGCTCGAACTGGAGTGGTGGATTTTTGCCTTGCCAAGCCTTGCGGTTGTCTCTATCGCCTTGCTTACAATTTCTGTACATACGATCAAGGCGGCGCGGACAAACCCCGCGAAGTCGCTGCGGTACGAATAAAGATTGAAACGAAGGCCCCGGACCGGGGCTTTCGTTATTTTGACTGGTTGTAAACTCTCACCACGAATACATAATCCTGCATCTTTTTTATCTGCTGCACACGTGAGAGGCCCTTCATTTTATTTTGAAAAGGAAGCGTTGGCGCTTTTTTAATTGAGTCCAGGGGTACCAAATTAATCGCATCGAGAATCACCGGAGACTTAACAGCGAAGGCAGCCGCAATTGTTTCGGTCTGGATCCCGCTGATCATTCCAACAACCTCTCCCTGATGATTGAGCAAAGGGCCTCCGCTATTGCCCGGGTTGACCGGCACGGCGACCTGATAAGACGATGCGTTTTGTTTATATCCGGTGGCGGCACTGATCGAACCTTCTCCATAGACGATATCTTCTCTGGGAAAACCCAGCGTGAAGATCTGCTCTCCCAGGTCCGCTTCCGTTTTCCGAATGGTAAAGGGTAATGTCGGCGCACGAAAGGGTTCAATGATCTTCAAGACTGCGATATCGTTGGTCACATCGGCGGTTACCACCTCAGCCTTAAGCCGTCCGAATTTCTTGTTTTCAACGAAGACAGAATCGGCGCCACGTACCACGTGGGAGCTGGTGACCAGGAACCCATTGGATGAAACCAGAAATCCTGTTCCGGCATAATTCGCCGAAGGTATTTCGGTTTTTTTAACATCGGCAATATCCTCCATGATGGCCTTCTGCGATTTCCGGATTTGTTCCACAACGCGTCCAAGCGCGCGGAACTCCTGACTTTGCTTTTCCTTGACGGATTGGGTCATAATGAATGTACCTACAATACTCACGACAACAACCGACGCCGCCGCCGCGATCGCAGGCCATAATTTTACATTCCTGTTTGCGCCCGGCAGCGTGAACGTCCGCTTGTGGGCCAACGGCGCAACATCGGTGTGCGCAAGGTCGAGAAAGCTTTTAAGCCTGTTACGCTCTCCCGCTTTCCGCAGTGTGTCGATCAGCTGGAGATACTGCCCGGCTTGGCGCCGGAACTCATGGTCCGTACGCATTTGTTCCTCGAGGGCGAGCCGCTCAGGCTCCGCAAGGCTGCCGTCGGCATAGGCATGAAGATCATCGAGTAATTTTTTTTCGTCGTTGGTCATAGTTTCTCTTTGTAATGATCGAAGAAAATTTTCTTCAGCCTTTGAAGGCATTTGTATTTCTGATTCTTAGCATTGTCTGTATTCGTATAACCAAATTTTGAACGAATCTGCTCCATTGTCAGCGCATGAATATAAAAGTCCGTGATGATGGACCCGCATGGCTCCCCGAGTTCGCGTAGCGACTCGTTCATCAGTTCGATTCTTTTTGCATCATCTTCGATACTGGCCATTTCGTGTGCCACCTGAAGAAATTCTTCTGTTTCGTGAACCTTCAATGAGAATTTTTTCCTCGCGGAAAGCCGTTTCAGCCACAATCGCCAGGCCACGGCATACAGGTAAGTCGGAATGCGGCAGGTCAGGACAAACTTACTGTCTTGAATACGCTCATAAAAAGCAATCACGGTTTCCTGATAAATATCTTTCGCTTCATCCTCCGTACCGTTGTTTTCAATCACCATCCGGGCAACCATTGGATAGTGCGCCTTATACAATTCCGATAAAGCACGCTCATTCTTACGCCTGAGCTGCCCGAGAATCAATTCGTCAACGTAATCCACAGTTCAAATGCTGGCTTTATACAGGTTATTGCCTAACGTAACCCAATGTAAAAATATTTTTGTTCTGGGTTACCCCGCGCAATTTCGGGTATGAAGGGAAATTCTAAAATCTATGAAAACAAAATTCAAATTCATTGCAATTATCATTGTTCTGGTAGCCTCTATTGCGTCCTGCAACAAGCCCGCTGACAATCCGGATACGGACGGAAAAGACAGCATCGTCAATGACACGACGACCACCAATACCGTGCAGACCGATAGCATTCCTGCTGACACGACCAAGACCCCTGGACAATAAGCATTTCTAAGGACTGTCATTCCGGGCAGTCCTCTTTTCTCTCCCATTTCAATAAACACATCATTTATGAACCAAAAGACACTCTTTTTGGCAGGGATCATATTTTCGGCTTCCTGTGCCGGGAATCAAAAGGAAAGTTTACAGCCTGAGTCGCAGGCTTCGGTTGAGGCCGTAAGCAACGGGACGGCAACCGTACACGACCCCTATTCTTCGGGCACTGACAGGGTCATCAAAACAGCGAACTACCGGTTTGAAGTCAAAAACGCCAGAGAGGCCAGTGAAAAGATCCAGTATGCGAT
>DASPNN010000327.1:0-5191 GCA_035626495.1 Chryseosolibacter sp. | reverse complement strand
GTACTTTTGTTTGTACTCGTCTATGGTTTCGGGCTTCCGCGACCTATCGGTCTTCAGCGCGCTGGCGAGCAGGGTAAGGTCCTGGATCTTCGACTGGATCTCCTTCATGAGGTCGGCTTTGTTGAGGGATTTTTTGGCCATATGCGAAACTGGACGCCGCGATAAGATCCGGCTTGTGGAAATTGTTGTAGAGGGGGTATCTTTTTTTCGCGTCCGGACTTAAACAGCCACGTTGACTTTTGGCGTTTGGGTCCTGACTTTTTTCCTCGCGGACGACATATGGGTCATCATCTCTCCATAGCGCAGCGCATTGAACTTCCTTTGCAGGAACGCGTACGACCTACGTGTGGATTTCCTGGGATGCGACGAGCCTCCCAGCGAACGGAATGCGGACAGAAATGGTGAAATATTCATTTTCATAGGTTATGGTTAGAAATGGTTATATGAAACATGCGATGTGATTGCGGTAACCAACTCAGTGCTGCAATGAACTGCGAGGCGCAGCCCATTTCGGACACTATAATAATCAGGATTATTTATTCGCAGGTGGGATTTATAGACGAAAGATATCTTTTTTTTTGAATTAAAGAAATCATATCCTCCCCTGATTTACCCCGATAAAGATAAAGTTGAACTTTTGATCCGGGTTTTGAAGAGGCGCGGGCGACAAGTAAACAATTTGCGCGGCCACGTGCGCCAGCAAAAGATCAAATGCAAGCCGCGCAATTTTAAGAATTCCTGAAAAAGCTGCCCGATGTCGCCGACCCGAGTGACTTTTTATTGCGATTCAAAACATTTCTCTTTGCCAGGGCCATTGTGCTGTAGGCCGCGCGCCGTCGCATCTCCGGCAGTGCCTGGGGGCGCTCCCGCGTAAGAGCACATATCGGGTTTTACCTTGCTGCCGGGTAACCTTTTCCATGTAAGGTTTGACTCGATTTCGGGACCCTCCCCCGGCTAAAAAACCTTAGCTTCGTTTTGATCCCATTTTCGAAATGTCATGACGGTCTTTAATCTGATTCCAGTAGGGCGAGCCTATATATTTCTGTCCCGGTGTCTCCTGCTGACCTGGGCTTTTGCTTTTTTCACCCCCACATCCGTGGCGCAAAAAATGCGGTTCGACCATTTGTCAGTCAAACAGGGTCTTTCCCAGGGCAATGTCTGGGATATCCACCAGGACCAATTCGGATTTATGTGGGTGGGAACCGAAGACGGATTGAACATCTACGATGGTTACAAATTCACGGTTCACCGGCACAACCCGGCAGACCCGTTTAGTATCAGCGCCAACAACGTCGACTGCCTGGCCGAGGATCACAATGGCAACATTTGGATCGGCACCCAGAACGGCTTGAACCTTTACAACCGGACACTGAACCGGTTTGAACGCTTCATGCACGACCCGGCAAACCCGCAGTCACCCGCCAACAACGACATCGGACACCTATTTGTCGATTCCAAAAACAATCTTTGGGTAGCCAGCCTGAAGGGGGTCAGTGTTTACTCCCCGGAAACCAAACTGTGGAAACATTTCCAGGCGAACCCCGCAAACCCCGCGGCCCTTCCCGACAACGTCGCAGAAATCGTCAGGGAGGACAACATGAAAAGGATCTGGATCGGCACCGGTGGCGGACTCAGCCTGTTGAATTCGGACGGCAACACATTCACCAATTTCGTGACCGATCCCAACGATCCCGAATCCATCAGCAGCAGCAAGGTCCGGTCAATTTACCAGACCAGAGACGGAGCACTGTGGGTAGGGACTTTCGATGGAGGCCTGAACAAGATGGACCTTAGCCGCAAGACGTTTACCCGTTATGTGCATAACGCCTCCGACAAATCTTCCATCGGTAACAATTACGTCTATGACATGACCGAGAACGCCGCCGGTGAATTCTGGATCGCCACGGATGGAGCGCTGAACCTTATGGATCGTAAGACCGGTACTTTTAAACGCATCAACGCGGTGCAGGGCGACGAAACGGCGCTGAACAGCGACATCGTGAGCCGTGTCATGTTCGACCGGAATGACCGCATGTGGGTCGGAACACGGTTCGGGGGACTGAATATTTACGACAAAGACAAGTACGGCTTTCAGCATTACAGCTATAACAGCTTTGAAAAAAATTGCCTTAGCAACAACAATGTGACAGACTTTGCCGAAGATCCTTCTGGAAATGTTTGGATCACCACCGATGGCGGAAGCCTCAATTATTTTGATCGAAAAACTGGAAGCTTCACCAGCTACCCGGGCATCTTCACCAACAACAAGCTGCTCGCGGTGGCCCGGGATGCTAAAGAAAACCTATGGCTCGGCATGTGGGCCGGTGGGGTGAACTACTTCGACCCCCGCACAGGCAAGGTCAAACGATACATACACGATCCGGATGATCCGCGCAGCCTCAGCGACAATAATGTGTTCGACATTCTCGTGGCCAGAAATGGAACCGTCTGGATCGCCACCTGGGGCAATGGCTTGAACAGATACAATCCCGAGACGGACGATTTTACCCGATTCATCAATGACCCAAACAATCCCCGGTCCATCAGCGGCTCACCCCTTTCGTTGCTCATGGAGGACTCTGAAGGAAAATTATGGATAGGCACCGAGCAGGAAGGGGTCGATGTGTACGATCCGCAAACGGGCGAGTTCAAACACTTCAAGGCAGGTACACAGTCCGGACAGCTGAGCGGAAGCAGCGCGTTCTGTCTATATGAAGATTCAAAAGGGCGACTTTGGATCGGCACCAATGGCGCAGGCCTTAACCTCCTCGACCGCCAGAAAGGAGTGTTCACCACCTGGCGCCAGAAAGACGGACTTCCCAACGAAGGGATCATGGGCATCCTCGAAGACAATACCGGCGAGATCTGGCTGAGCACGAACAAGGGGCTGAGTCGTTTTAACCCTGAGAAAAACACTTTCCGGAACTATTCCGAAAGCGATGGCCTGCAAAGCGACCAGTTCAACCGCTGGGCTTTCCGGAAGTTGTCCACCGGCGAATTGTTGTTCGGTGGCATTAACGGTTTCAACCTCTTCAACCCCTCGAACATTCGCGATAACACGTACAAGCCTCCCGTTTTCATCACGGATTTTAAGTTATCAAATAAGCCCGTTGCAATCGGGGAGAATGAAGTGCTGCGAAAGAACATCTTGCTGACGGATGAAATCGTGCTGGCTTACGACCAGAATATTTTTTCTTTCGAGTTCGTCGCGCTGAATTTCCGTCAAACGGAGAAAAACAGGTATAAATACAAGCTCGAAGGCTTTGACGACGACTGGATCGAAGCGGGCACGGAACGGAAAAAGGAATATACCAACATCAGTCCGGGGACTTATACTTTTCGTGTGATCGCCTCCAACAACGACGGTATTTGGAATGAAGAAGGCAAAGCCTTGCGGATCCGCATCATCCCGCCGTTCTGGCGAACCTGGGTGTTCTATGTCGCAGTCGCCTCCATCGCAGCTTATTCGATTATCTGGTACAACCGCCGGGTAAAACGCAATGCCCGGCGCAGGCAACAGGAGCTTGAAGCGATCATCGAAGAACGAACCCGCGAGGTCAAAACGCAAAATGAAGAGATCGTCAAGCGATCTGAAGCGGAAAAAGTCAACAACTGGATCACGCAGGGGCTCGCCCGTGTCGGTGAAGTGATGAGCAACAACAACCACGACCTGAGTATACTCGGTCGGCAGACTCTAAAAAGCGTCGTCACCTACGCGCAGGCACAGCAGGGAATTATCGCGATCGGTGTCAAGGAACGGGACGATGACGAACACCTGAAAATTCTTGCAACCTTCGGAGTGAATAAACGATCGTTGGAGGAACAGCGCATTGAAGTGGGTTCGGGGATGCTTGGGGAAACGTACAAGGACAAGCAAAAGAAGATCCTGGAAACCATTCCGCCCGGGTATCTGAAAATCGAATCCGGCCTGGGAGAATCGCTGCCCGCCCGGATCGTCCTCCTGCCGCTGAAGACACAAGATGGCGAGATGATCGGCGTCATCGAGCTTGCGTTTCTGGGAACGATCTCCGATATGGTCGAGCAGTTCCTCGATAAGGTATCCAGCGTGATTGCGCTGAACATTTACGCGGCATCTCTGACCCACAAGACGATGGAGCTGCTGCATCAATCCAAAGCCCAGACCGAAGAGCTCCGGGCACAGGAGGAGGAGATGCGCCAGAATATGGAGGAGCTCGAAGCCACATCCGAGGAATTCAGGAGACGCGAGCTCGAATACCAGAAACGCATCGCGGAGCTGGAATTGATGTCGGCAAAGCGGTGACCTTCTGATCCACGCCGGCAACACATTGCCCGGATTGCTTGCACGTCATGGAATTCATAAATTCCCGGATGAAAGCACTGCCGGGAATCGTTGCCTTGTGTATCCTTCTTGTTTTTTGTGGTTGCAGCACGGCAGACCGCGGGACCGCTGCGCCGCAGACCTCATCCGCATTTGATGAAGATGTGGCCTTCCTTAAGAATTTTACGCAGGTTGTCGTATTGACAGACCGGGGACAGAACGCGCGGGTTGTGGTCCTGCCTGCCTTGCAAGGAAGGGTCATGACAACCACGACCGGCAACGGTGAGAGTTTCGGCTGGATCAACCGCAAGCTTTTCGAATCCGGTGATACGTCGGTTCACATGAACGCGTTCGGTGGTGAAGAGCGTTTTTGGCTCGGGCCCGAAGGAGGTCAGTTCTCCATATTTTTTGAGCGAGGAAAAGAATTCAACCTTGAGAACTGGAAGACTCCGAAACTGATCGACCTCGAACCCTTTGATCTCGTGACGCAAACAGCCGGAAGCGCCACATTTCGCAAATCTGCCGAGATCGTCAACTACGCTGGAACGCGCTTTCGGCTGATGATCGATCGTACCATCGAAGTCCTCGAAAGCGCGGAGGCTTTTGCAGCCCTGAACGTTCCCACAGACACGTCGCTGCAGGTCGTCGCGTTCAGGTCTGTGAATTCGATCGAAAACGCGGGCGACTCGGCGTGGAGCAAAAAAAGCGGGCTGCTTTCCATTTGGTTGCTGGGAATGTTCAAGCCCGCACCCCGCATGACCGTTTTCATTCCGTTCATTGCCGGCGGGGAAAGTGAGCTCGGCCGTGTTGTCATCGACGACTATTTCGGAAAAGTTCCCTCCGACCGTCTGAAAATAACAGACAGCATGATCTACTTCAAAGGCGACGGTG
>DASPNN010000326.1:0-6388 GCA_035626495.1 Chryseosolibacter sp. | reverse complement strand
TCCAGTACCGAACATGACAAAGGCCAGTATCAGCATCGCAGCATGCCACCCTTCCAGGAAGGGCGACGGATGAAAATTTTCCATACTTTTAGGTTACAGGTTTTTTTAAATATAGAAATTAAAATCAATTATGGTGTTTTTGTCCTTAAGATCATGAAAAAAATGACTTTCAAAATCCTGGCGAATATTAACAAAATCATTCTTCCGCGCTACAGCAAACGCAATCTTGCCAACCTGAGCAAGCTTGATAAAGCACTGATCGCATACCGGTACTGGGTTACAATAAATGCGTTATAATTATCTGGTTGTCAATATTTTACTGTTATTACAAACTTCACTCGCCCCGCGTCGATCTCACAAAATATACCGTAGAATGCGCGGCCAAATTTAGCAATCCGCTACGGCTCATTGACGATTTTTGCCAGATTTGCCGGGCTATATTCGATCGATTTGATCGTCTTGTTATCCGCTTTCCGGTAAACGAGCCACTTGTCGCCCTCCGCAACATAATAGCATTCAGTCCCGTCCTTTTTGCGATAATGTTCTACGGTCTGCCGGGCCTCCTCCTCGGACTTGCACACTTTACTCATGTTTGAACGCTGCACTTCCTCAAAAAGTCTGGCAAATTTTTCCCCGAGGCCGAATTCGAGAATCGCGCCGGCCAGGACATACTGAATATCACATAACGCATCTGCAACTTCAACAATATCTTTTTCAAGAATGGCAACTTCGAGCTCTTTGAGCTCCTCCGCGATCAGCGCTACACGCAGCTTGCAGCGTTCTTCGGAGGGTATGGTCGGCTTAGGCAGAATGGGATGTTTAAATGTCCGGTGAAAATCGGCCACCAGGTTTAGTGCGTCAGGTTGTTTCATCGTATCATATCATTTTGTACTTGACAAACCACTTGGCACCAGGTACGGGTAGAATATCGGGTGGAAACGGCTTTCAATGCGCCAATAATATTGAAATAAGGACAATTATAAAAAAATGGGTAGTTTTGCGGCCATGCAATTTCTAAGAAACCATGTTATCGTCAGCAGGTGGATGGCTTTTGTCACGGGCATGCTGTTCCTTAATGTGAGTTTTTTTGCCATCGAGGTTCGCATCCTGAGTCTAAGGCTGAAAGACCCCGTGCTGATAGAGAATATCGGAAAACTGCTGGTCGGCTCGGGCACCGAGGAAGAGCAGGACGTTACCGACTCGAAAGAGGATGTATCCGGAAAGGAAGTAGACATATTTTTCAACAGCCATTTATGCCAGGAGGTCGCGAACGGTTATGTACTGAAACTCATGGCATATGCTTTCAGCCAACACAAGGTTTCTTCCGGAGTTTACGACCGCCCCACACAGCCGCCCGAAGCATAATAAAGCGCGCCTTTTAGACACCCGGCCAGGGTGGAAGACATTCCGGCGTTCGCTGGAAAAATAAAATCATCAATTGATTTCAGAGGGAACCCGATGAAAGGAAACAGGTTCTTGTCCGACATTACTGCCGGTCTGACGGTAAGTTTTGCGGCAATTTCATTAGGAGCCGCATTCGGCATTATGTCGGGGCGGGGGGCGTTCGCCGGCATGATAGCAGCCGCTGTGATACCGATTGTCGCGTCGACATTCGGAGGAACACGTTTGCAGGCTTCCGGCCCGACTGCACCTATGACCGCTGTATCGGCGTTGGTAATCGCATTTGCCTACGACCGGTTCGAGGATAAGGCGCTGGCCGAGCAGTTTATCACGTTGATTTTTATCCTGAATGCCATGCTCATTTGTCTCGCGGGGTTGCTACGGCTGGGCAAACTAATCAAGCTGGTACCCAACGTGATCATTCTTGGGTTCATGAATGGGATCGCCTTTCTGATCTGGAAGGATCAGCTTACCAAGGTGTTTGCGACCGGCGAGCGCGAGGTTCTTAAAGGCGGGATCGTCCTGAATGTAGTGTTGATGCTGGCCACATTCGCTTTAATTTACCTGATTGTCTGGGCAGTGAAGAAGGCGAAACTTCCACCGGCTGCCCGCTCACTGATATCGGGCGTGCTTTGGAGCATTATCCTCATGACGGTCATTGCCGTTGCTTGGAACCTGCCAGCCGAAAAAGTCCGGCTCGGAAGCTCAGTGGCGTCGATCGCCGAATTCGGTCGCATGGTTGCGGCGTATTTTCCGTCCAAAGAAATCTGGACATTGGAGTACCTTCTGCTCGCCTTGCCTTATGCGGCGGAGCTTACCCTCCTCGCCTACCTGGATTCGCTATTGACTGCCCTGATCATCGAGCGGATCACGGGCGAGCGGTCGAAACTCAACAAGGAGCTAGTAGCCCAAGGGTTGGCAAACGGAACCGCCGCCGTCTTGCAGGGAATTCCGGGTGCCCAGGCAACGATCCGATCGGTGCTGCTGATCAAGGAGGGCGCTCAAACGCGATTTGCGGGAGTGTTGATCGGTGTGTTCGCCCTTTTGAGCATCCTGGTGTTCAAGGACTATCTGACCCTCGTGCCCCAGGCTGTGTTTATGGGTGTGCTTCTGAAGGCAGGCCTGGATGTGTGCGACAAGGATTTTATCAGTTCTTACTTTCGTGGTGACTGGCGCCGTTCAATGCACAGAAATCTGCAATTGCTTTTCATTGCCTATGCCACCCTTGTGACATTGTTCATAGACCTGAACATTGCGGTAGTAACTGGCACGTTGCTCTTTTATGTCGCAAAATATTTCTGGAAAATCCAGGACGTTGAAGACAACCTCACAGAGGTTTCTGAAGCTGAAAGTAAAGTCATTACAAATTAATATGTATATGGATATGGAAATCTATAAATCATTGTTGGAAGGAAATCGCCGTTGGGTGAATCGGATGTTGGAATTGGATCCCGATTTTTTCAAGAGGCTTTCGCAAGGCCAGCATCCGCAGGTACTGTGGATCGGTTGTTCCGACAGCCGCGTGCCGGCCAACGAAATTACCGGAACCGCCCCCGGCGATATTTTCGTACACAGAAATATTGCGAATATGGTGGTGCATTCAGATATGAACCTGTTGAGCGTATTGGATTACGCGGTAAACATCCTGAAGGTGAAACACGTGATCGTTTGCGGCCACTACGGTTGCGGCGGTGTAAAGGCGGCGATGGAAAACAAGCAATTCGGGCTGGTCGATAACTGGCTGAGATTTATCAAGGACGTATACCGGACGCACCAGACTGAGCTCGATGCAATCACCGACGCCGAGCAAAAATTCGACAGGTTCGTCGAATTGAATGTTATCGAGCAGGTCTTCGACTTGTCAAAGACAACGATCATCCAGAACGCGTGGACTGAACGCAATGGCCCGGCGATACATGGCTGGGTGTACTCGCTGAAAACGGGCATCATCAAAGATTTAAAAGTGACTTTCGACAGCAGCACCGATTTGCCGGAGATCTACAGGGTAACCGGAGAGACGGTGGCGTAAGTGTGTGGAATTGAATAACCGAGCAAACATGACAAACCAAAGTGTAAACCCCTTCAAAAACCTTCAACATGATTTCCCCTCCAGCGTCGTCGTCTTCCTGGTTGCGCTGCCCTTGTGCCTGGGCATCGCACTGGCCTCCGGCGCCCCATTGTTTGCAGGAATTATCTCCGGCATCGTCGGAGGCATCGTGATCGGCTCTTTCAGTGGCTCATCATTAAGTGTCAGCGGGCCCGCTGCGGGGCTCACCACCATCGTGCTGGGATCCATTGCGGCGATGGGAAGCTTCCAGGCATTTCTCACAACCGTTATGCTCGCCGGATTGATACAGATCAGCCTCGGCTTTCTGCGCGCCGGCACGATCGGAAATTACTTCCCGTCATCGGTGATCAAGGGAATGCTGGCTGCGATCGGGATCATTCTGATCCTGAAACAGATCCCGCATGCCGTGGGGTACGACCGGGATTTTGAAGGCGATGAGAGCTTCTTTCAGCGCGATGGCGAAAATACCTTTACCGAACTGCTGAAAGCTTTCGAGTTTATTCATCCCGCCGCCGTGCTGATCTGCGTTGTTTCACTTGGCATCCTGATACTTTGGGAACAGCCCTTCATGAAGAGACAACGCTTCACTGTGCTCGTCCCGGCGCCGCTGGTCGTGGTGTTTATCGGCATTGTCGTCAATGAGCTGTTTAAAACCAGCTTGCCGGGCTACGCGATCCAGAATGAACACCTCGTCAACCTGCCAATTGCGGGCAGCATAAAGGAATTCGCCGGTTACGTGACAACGCCCGACCTGCGCGCTTTGCTTACGAGCGAATGCTGGACCGTGGCGTTCACCATCGCCATTGTGGCGAGCCTGGAGAGTTTGCTCAGCATCGACGCAGTCGACAAGCTCGATCCGTTAAAGCGCATTACACCACTTAACCAGGAGCTGAAAGCACAAGGTCTTGGCAACCTGGTCTGCGGACTGATTGGTGGATTGCCCGTCACGGCAGTCATCGTCCGCAGCTCGGCCAACGTAACGGCTGGAGCAAGGACGAAAACTTCCGCCATCCTGCATGGTATCCTGCTCTTTTTGACCGTGATACTGATTCCAGGGCTGCTGAACAAAATCCCGTACGCGGCCCTCGCCGCCATTCTGCTGACGGTCGGTTACAAGCTTGCCAAACCGTCAATCGCCATTGCGATGTACAAGAAGGGTAAGGATCAATTTATTCCTTTTGCAGTCACCGTGATCGCCATTGTCCTTTCTGACCTGCTTACCGGCATTTTTATTGGCATACTGGTCGGGCTCGCCTTCGTGCTGAAGAGCAATTTTCACAAAGCGCTCTTCAGCGTCAACGAGGACAGCAGTTACCTCATCCGTCTTACGAAGGACGTGTCGTTTCTAAACAAGGCTTTGCTTCGCAATACCTTCCGGAGCATTCCGGACGGTAGCTACGTGATCATCGACGGAGCGCGGTCATCGTTCATCGATTACGACATACTTGAAACGATCAACGATTTCCGCGAGTCCGCGGCAAGTCGTAATATTACCGTGGAACTAAAACAAACTATGAGGGCGAACAACCCGCTGTTCAAGTCATGACAACAAAGGAAAAAATCTTGCTGGAGAATAAGGCGTGGGTGCAGGAAAAGCTCAGTCTCGACAAATTGTATTTTGAACGACTTGGAAGCACGCATACACCGGGAATTTTGTGGATCCAGTCGTCTGATTTTCTGCTGCCCGTGCAGGAAATTATTAACACAGAACCGGGGGGTGTCCTCGTTTATGGTAATGTCGCAAACCAGATTCGCGAAGATGACCTGAGCCTGATGGCCGTCCTGGAGGATGCGATTGAACGGCTGAACGTCAGGGATATTATCGTTTGCGGCTTCAGCCACTGCGAAGGCATCACGGATGTGCTGCTCGGCGTAGATGACCGGCCAATCGTTAAGAAGTGGCTTTCGCCACTGCGGGAGCTTTACGAAAGTCATAAAGAGGAATTGCTGGCACTGGATTTCATTGCGCGTGAACGACGCCTCTCCGAGCTGAACATCGACTTGCAGCTTCACCGGCTCGCCGACCTGGAAATCGTGAAGAGCGCGTGGGAGCGGAACTCATTTCCGGCGCTTCATGGCTGGTATTTCGACCTGGATACTGGTTTTCTGAAGGAAGTTTTCTCGATGGAACCCAAGGCTCACATCCGGAAAGTCGCCTCCCTGATTTAACTTCGCCAAAATGTTAGCAGGTCCTACCCGCTTTTCTATATTTGCGGGTGTGTAAAAATCCGTTTGATGAGTAAAAAGAATTTTGTGGAGGAATTGCGCTGGCGCGGGATGCTTCACGACATCATGCCAGGCACCGAGGAGCAATTGAACAAGGAACGCACGGCGGGGTATATCGGTTTCGACCCAACCGCCGACTCTCTTCATATCGGCCACCTGACTCAAATCATGACGCTGCTGCATTTTCAGCAGGCCGGCCACAAACCTTTCGCCCTTGTGGGAGGCGCGACCGGAATGGTGGGGGATCCTTCGGGTAAGTCGGCTGAGCGCAATCTTTTGTCGGAGGAAGTCCTTCGCCACAATGAATCGTCTGTGAAAGCGCAGCTCCAGAAATTTCTGGATTTCTCCGGCGAAACCGGCGCGGAGATGGTCAACAATTACGACTGGTTCAAGGAATTCCGGTTCCTGGAGTTTATCAGGGATGTCGGCAAGCACATCACGGTTAATTACATGTTGTCGAAGGACTCGGTGCAGAAGCGGCTTGAATCCGGGCTATCGTTCACGGAATTCACCTATCAGCTTGTTCAGGGATATGACTTCTACTGGTTATACAAGCATAAAAATTGTAAGCTGCAAATGGGTGGGTCGGATCAATGGGGAAATATCGTCACGGGAACCGAGTTGATAAGAAGGAAGTCGGATGGCGATGCGTATGCGCTGACAACCCGTCTGATAACAAAGGCTGATGGGACC
>DASPNN010000325.1:0-2018 GCA_035626495.1 Chryseosolibacter sp. | reverse complement strand
TCTTATATTCATTCACCACGTAGGTCAGCGATTGATTGACGCGCTCAAACCGAAAAGCCTTTACGAGCACACCTGTTCCGCCACCGCCCACACGCGCATAGGTGTACGACTTCTCTGTCAACGGATACGTTCCTCCCTCCTTCCATACGGAGGTCTTCAGCAGGAGTCCGCGTTCAAAATCATAATTCACAGGTGGGGCAAAAGGATAGGTATAATATCCCGTCACCAGGTTGCCGATCGGCGAACACGACTGGTCTTTCGAGATTTTAGTTAACGGAGTTGTCCAGTCGCTGAATGCCGTTTCAGGATACCTTCCCGGCACAAGGAAACGATATACGGATTTCCCCTGTCCCGGCCTGCTGACCGAAACCTGCTCGTACAAAAGTTCATCCGACGGCGCGAGATTTTCAGCCGTGCGAACAACAGAAGGACCATCTGCAAAGGCAAACGATGGCGGATAGAGCAGGATACCGCTTGACCGCTGGTTTTTGGTATACGTATAGTTCGAGACAATGTCATTTCCCGGATCTCCATCGCTATCGCTGATCACGATCGAACTGACGCGAATTCCGGGTCCTGAAATATTTGTTTGGGCCACACTGTCGTAATATGTAGCTGGCTCATAGTTGATCTGCGCGTAACCACCCGTCGGATAGTTGATTCTTTTCAGCGATCCGAAATACACGGTGGACGCATTGACTGAACGGTCGTGTCCACCGGGGAGCGCACTGTATCCCGCCAGCACAGCGCCATTCTTATCTTTGTCGGTAATGCGGAATCGTTCACCATGACTCGCAGCGGAGTTAAAATAAAGCGTGGGTACCGGTCCTCCGCTGGCAGAAGCATTATAATATCCCCAAAGGTCTTCCGGCGACATTGCCGTAAAGGGAAGTGTTGTTGTACCGTTCTGGCTATTGGCCGAAACGGTTACATCATAATAATCAAAAGATACAGGATTGATGATGGCACATGTCCCTTCTTAAAGAATGCTTTTCAGGAATGATTTGCTCACCCCTTCTTTTACAAGCGTGACTCCGTCGTACACATCTTCTGAAGGATTTCTCACGGTCACGTAGCTGAACCGGAACGTCCGGTTGTCGCCATGAGTGCCTTCCGTTAGCGTAACAGACGAGATCATATTTCCCGACCATTTCAGTGTTGCCGTCAGATTTTTGCCCTGAATCGCTTTCAGCATTCTCGAATACACCGAGGTATTGACAGAGTACAACGTGTCCAGCGCAGTGCCCGCGGCATTCGCCACGGTCTTCCATTCAGCGCTCCGTGAGCCGGAGTAATTCGGTTCATATTCGAAGGTGATTTTCTCAAAGCCGGGAGAGGATATTTCGCTAAGGCCCCAAGAAGAATAAAATTCAATTCCGTCGGCGTACTGGTCCTGCCCGCCGGCGTTTGTTGTCAGGTGAACCTTTGCGTAGTTCAGAAATTCCGATTTAAAGTGCGCTGGCTCATCCGATCCCGTATGCGGTGTTGCCAGTTTGGAGGTAAACGTCAACTCGTCAAAAATGTACTTGACACCCGTGTTCGTCACAACTTCGAACTTGTCGATCTGTCCGCGCTCATCCGTCTCGTACGTAATGACAACATCCTCGTAAGGAAATACACGGATGATTTTATTCTTGTCAAACAGGAAGCTGCAGTTCAGACCCGGTGCACTGATATGAAAAATATCAGGCTCTGTATCGCGTGTTGAAAGCGAATTATGGATCGTATTAAAATCCGCGCAGGTCTCGTTGGCAGTGGGTTGAAATGCATCAACAGCAGCGGCCGATACAAACCATCCTGCCCGATTGTCGAACTCACTTACCGTTAACACGTCATCTGGAAAGCCTCGGACTTCCCGTGTTGTTTTTCCGCCCGCACTCACCGACCATCCCATGCCAGCGGAACCCTCACCTTCGCGAAGTTTAATTCCTCCCCCGTGATAGTTCAATGTAACAGGCGCATTCAGTTGTCCCGATTGGACGTTGCAGATCGGATAGGCATACCGGACTTTTCCGGTA
>DASPNN010000324.1:0-2025 GCA_035626495.1 Chryseosolibacter sp. | reverse complement strand
AGCCTTTCCTGGCTAGAACAAACAGTCTTGGGCAAGTGTGGCTGATCGTTGGCACGGATTCCGGATTCGAAGGAGTGACCACGATTTATTACACTAAGATATCGGCGATTTTCAGCAGGTAATCACTTTGCACCCGTCTTCTTTTTCCTGGGTATCCGGCCGATGCGCGGGTCATTTTTCAGAATCAGCTCACAGGCGGTGGTTACGCTTTCTTCAAAATCCACGGAGTCAAAGGGGATGTTCTGCCATTCCGTCTCGCCACCACCGAACACGCGGATTGAACGCAACGATGGAAATTGGCTGCGCAGACTATCGTGATGTTCCCCGGACGTGGCAAGCCACACGCCGTTGTCAAAACCCTCATCGTCTTTTTTACGGAGGACCAACACAATCTTATCGTTCACGTAAACGGCATGACACCCGAACATCGGTTTAACGGTCGGTTGAAGCCGAAACAGTTTTTCCAATACGAAATCGAAAGGCACGGGCTTGCTCATACGCGTTCACTTTTTAAGAATATCGCAAATTAATAGGCCAAATCCGAACCTGTGAAATCGTATTATTTTTTAAATTGCATATCCTTAAAACATCATTGTCGAATGAAATCCAAAATCCTACTAGTATCCACTGCTGCTATCCTGTTGGCATTTTCTGTGAATGCGCAGGGACTTGTTGGCAAGTTGAAGCAGAAAGCGTCGCAGGCGGCAGAAAACGCGCTCGACAAAAAAGTTTCCGGCAAGACCGGAACTAACGACCAGAACACCGGCAATACAGGTGACAACAACGGAGGCACTACCACCCAAACCAACAACCCCGGCAACAGGACCGGTGGGGGACTTGTCTCAACACCTCCCGATGTAAAACAAAATCTTACGGATGCCGAGACCGCTTATAAGGCCGGCAGCTATGGCGAAGCGCGCTACGCGGTTCAGCAGGCCATGCTGGGCGTCGAGCTCGAGATCGGCCAGAAGGTTTTGAAATCTTTACCGGAAGAAGTCAGTGGCCTTAAAAAGCAGGACCAGGCTGACCAGGTCACCAGCACGGGTTGGGGTTGGGCTGGCCTCACGATTCAACGCGAGTACATTAATGATCAGGACAAATTGTTCCGCGCAACCGTCGCCAACAATTCAGCCTGGATGAGTTCTGTCAACATGTATCTGGCGAACTCAGGTTACGCCCAGCAGACCAACGGCCAGCAGTCCTGGAAGCAGACGAAAGTGAAAGGCTACAAAGCGGTCATCGAATATACAGAAGGGTCAGGATACAAGCTCAGCGTCCCCATCGGGCAGTCGTCGCTTATAGTTTGGGATGCGGTCAATTTTGCAACGGAACAGGAAGTGATGGCGGCAGCCAACAATTTCGACATTGACGGTATCAAGAAAATGTTAGGTGAGCAGTAATCGAAAGCAGAATTAATTATGAAAAAGATATTTTTGTCAGCAATAATCATGATCGGTGCCACCACACTGGTCGCCCAGGACTTCGCCACAAATCTGAGCACAGCCAGAACCTCCTACTCCAGCGGCAATCTCGACGATGCCAGGCTGGCCATGCAGCAAATGATGACAGACCTTGATCTTGCAATTGGCAAGGAGGTCCTGAAAATGTTGCCCACGACGCTCAACACATTTTCGGCTAACACGAAGAACGACAACGTATCCGCCAATAGCGGACTCGCTGGCGCGATCGTTCACCGCGACTACGGCGCGGCCGAAAAACTGCTGACCGTTGACATCATGAGCAACTCGCCGCTCATCGGTACGCTAAACGCATTCCTGTCGATGCCATTTGTCGGAAACTCCAGCGATGGCTCACAAAAGACGGTGAAGGTTCAGGGCTATAAAGGCGTGCTCCAAAAAAACACCGACACAGAAACAAACCTGAGCAGCTTCACGCTTCAGATTCCATTGAACAATACACTGCTGACCCTGACCGTTCCGGATTCCAACGAAGCCGACGTGCTGAAAATGGCCAATGCGTTGCCGGTGACTCAGATCGCCAAGATGGTTCAATAGGATTCCATAT